>NZ_VCBQ01000029.1:0-51632 GCF_006386455.1 Paracoccus sp. FO-3
CTTGGGCACCTGGAAGCACGGCAAGACCGATGCGCAGGCCACCGGCAAGGCGGCGGATTTCAAGCCCATCGACTATCCCAGGCCGGACGGCAAGCTCAGCTTCGACCGCCTCACCAACGTGGCGTTTTCCTTTACCAACCACGAGGAAAGCCAGCCCTGCCACCTGAAGCTGAAGGATCCTGCGATCCCCATCGCGGTGAACCTGCCGCTTTATGCCGAGCCGGCGCAGCGCTATTGCCCGGCCGGGGTCTACGAGGTGCTGGAGGGCGACGATGGCCCGCGCTTCCAGATCAACTTCCAGAACTGCGTCCATTGCAAGACCTGCGACATCAAGGATCCCTCCCAGAACATCAACTGGACCACACCCCAGGGCGGAGACGGGCCGAATTACCCGAATATGTGATCGCCCCGCCCGACAGCCCCCCGTGCGCGGCTGAGCATCCCGCCTCCGGGATGCCCCGTCAAATGCCAAATACCCTCCTCCTCCCCTCCTAAAGGATGGGCCGCGCGCGGACGAATCCTCCTAGCTTTCATCAGCTAGATGACATTCCGCATGCGTCCATAAGGGCCCCAGCCCGGCACGGCAAAGTCCAGAGGCTTCGCCCCGTGTCCAGCCGCATGCTGCACCGGCAGGTCAGGGAGGAGGACAGGGTTTGTCCAATCCGCAGATTGCCCGGCTCGAGGGGATCTCGGACAAGACGGTCAAATGGCATCTGCGCAATGTCTATCGGTAACCGGTGCAAAGACCCCCCAAAACGCCCTTTTGCCAAGATTATTTTTGACGGGCACCTTATGCGGGCGGCGCGTATCCGGCCCGCCACGAGACCTGATTCGACAGGAAAGGCAGCTTCCGGACACGTGCTGCGGCGCCCTTGGTTGGATTGCCTTTGCCCTCGCCGATGAACGAGGGCCCGAAGATGGACAGGACCCCATCAACGCGCTGCAAGACTTCGCCGCCGGATCGGGCCCTACGAGACGGGGTAGTCGCGCGACACCTTTCCTTTGCAGGAAAACAACGAACCGCCCGGCGCGGCGCGAATATTTTGGTGAAACACGCAGCCATCGCCGCCCACCAGGACATCGACACCGATGTTCGGCAAAGCGACGAACGACATCGTCACCCACACCGGGGCGAAGCACGATCAGCGTCCCGACCAGCCCGATCCCGACAGCGCACCAGCGCGCCGGGCTGACCTGTTCCTTCAGCAGGAACGGTGCAAGTGCAGTAATCAGCAGCGGAGCGACGAAAGTGACGGCTGTCGCATCTGCCAAAGGAAGATAGCGCAAGGCGGCAACGAAAAAGACGGTCGAGACGATCGAAGTCGCACCCCGCAGAATTTGCAATCCGGGTCGGCGGGAATGCAATGTCGAAAGCCCGCCCGCCCACAGCAAGCCAAGAGCTCCGACGAAAAGGCCCGCTTGCCGCGCCCACGCCACCTGCACGGGATGATAGCTGGTCGAGATCTGCTTGGTCATCACATCGCAAAGTGAAAACAGGAAGAACGTCAGCATCACCCAATAGAAGCCGCGCACTTGTTGCTGGGGCCTGCAGGGCGGGCTTGCAGGCCCTTTCATGGGGAAGCTCATCTGGGCCTGCCTTCTGCCAAAGATGGATGCGTAGGTGCAAGCCTCTTGCCAGTCATCGCCAGGCTCATGTGGGAACGGATGCCGGACGCGTCCTTGTTGGGACAGCAAAGCAGTATGGATAAATTACATGCATATGAATACTATTTGCTAGGGTATTAAATAAACGGACCAGCCCCTTGCGCCCAAAGGTTCAATCCAGAAAGCGCCGGCGCAATGCGACAAACGCGGCTTCATCAAGTCCAATGCTTTGCCGCAGATAGGTTTCGGGCGATCCCATGCTGGCGAGGAACGCGTCCAGATAGGCCGTTTCGACGTGAAGTATCGGGCGCAGCGCCGGATTGTCCAACGCCGACAGATGCGGGTGGCGCAGGCGAACGCTTGCGGCGATGTCGTGATAAGCATCGTTGCTGAGCAGATAGTCGTCCTTGATCGCTTTGCGTCCGACGCCAAGCGCACTCAGCAGCAGCGCCACCATGGCTCCGGTGCGATCCTTGCCTACCGCGCAATGGATATAGATCGGACCTTCGCTTGTCAGCAGATCGGCGAAAACAGCCTCGAACGTCGGCAGGAACGTCTTGTGGAATTCGCCATAGATTGCCAGCATTGCGGCGCGGTTGCCTTCGGCCTGGGCGGTACCCTCGCTCACCATGCGAATAGGTGCGGCAACATCAATGTCATGGTGCCGGAGCGGATGCCGCAATTCCAGCCCGCGCAAGGCCGAGGGGCGCTCGGCCTCTTCGCGCCGGTTGCGCAGATCGTAGACCGTCGTCACGCGACGGTTCTCCACGTTTCCGGCTGTTGCGGGATCGGTGACCGCGCCGCCGCGAAAGATCAGTCCCGGCCGGATCGTGCGTCCTTCGTGCCCCCGAAGACCCGAGATTTCGCGGAAGTTCAACAGCATTGCGGCACCCTTTCTGGAAGCTGGATAGACTTATGTGTGGCTGCGGTGTGTGTGGCCGAGGCGTCGTGGCCTGTGTCGCCCCGAGTCCAACCTTTGCGGGACTATGCATCCTGGATGAAACGGCGCACTGCCGAGGTCCGGTTCACGACGTTCAGCTTGCGGAATACATTCTTGAGGTGCCATTTGACCGTGTTCTCGCTAAGGCCAAGCAATCTTGCGATTACCGCATTGCTCATGCCGCTGCTGACCAGTTGCATCAGTTCGTGTTCGCGTTCACTGAGCGCGCCAAGCGCAACGCAACCACGCTCGGGCTGCGGAACCGAAAGACCTTCGTCCAGCCCAAGCAAATCCAGAACCCCGCCGACGAAGGCCCTTTCTCCGCGCGTCGGAAAGCAGCTTTCCAGCCGCTGTCCCAAACTGCCGACAAGCGCCGCAATGACAGCACGGTGATTCTGGAACGGCTGGAGGATGCCGCACCGCTCGGCCTGCCGAAGCGCGGCCAGAAGATGGCGCAAAGCCCCCGGTTGCCGGCCGGTCTGGAAACTGATCGACATGAGCGTCAGCTCTAGCCGGACGCATCGCAGCATCCGGCCCTCGTGCTTTGCCCGGCGCAGTTCCCGTTCGGCCAGTTTCAGCGATCCTGCATGGTCGCCCCGGCCGTGCAGCACCTCGATCGAGATCATGACGAGCAGATCGCGGAAGCGGGCGGGCTGTTCGTCGCGATGGTTGCGCAGAACTGCCTTGCGCACGTCAAGGTCGATTTCTCGGGCCACCGCTTCCGCATCCTGCACCCGCCCGAGTTGGACCAGCCTCCGGGCCACCAGGCATCGGAAGGTCAGCGCCAGGCGCGGAGCATGGGTGCCGATCAGCGTTTCAAGTCGCTGGAACGACAAGGCCGTTTCGTCGCCGTTCCAATAGGCGATTGCCGTTTCCACGGCATAGGCACTGGATCCGACAGTACCGTGACGGTCCATGCTGCGCAGGCCGCGCTCCAGCCAGGCGCGCGCGACCAGATGGTCCCCCTGCTCGAAGGCGCATTTCGAGCCGATCGAACAGATCGTGTCGCAAATCTCGGCTTCGGGTCCCATGCTTTGTTCGGCTGCGACCAACGTGGCATCGATGATCTGGCGCGCCTTGGACAAGTTGCCTTCATAAATGGAGACAGTGCCGCGGATCAGCTCGCACCAAGCCGTCAGATAGGGAGAGCCGGCTTCGCGGATCATTGGCGCAGCCTTGCGCAGGCATTCGCGGGCCTCGGCAAACCGATAGGACATCAAGTGGTGGACGGCCAGAATCGACAGCACCCAACCGCGGTCAAAGGGATCCTTCGCCGTAGGGGCATCGAGCCACGCCTGGGCATGGCGCCCCGCCGCCGGGATGTCGTCGGCCAAAAAGGCGAAGGCGACCAACAGATGCGCCAGCCGATGCGAGAAATCGGCATGGCCGGGGTCTGTCGCGTCCAGCAAGTCCGCCAGCCGCCGCCGCTGCGTGTCCGCCGAGGCGTGGCGCAGTTGGAACGACAGCGCAAAGGCATACCAGTATCGGGCTTCGACCCCCAGCGATATGCCTTGCGCCAGCAGGTCATCCACGATCTGCATGTAGGCTTGCAGGCGGCCCTGATCCTGGACCAACCGCGGTGCCGCCTGCTCCAGAACGGTACTGATGAAGCCATGGTCCCGCGACTGGATAGCCGAATCGATGGCGGTCTGCCAAGCGCCTTGCCGCATTGACCATTGGGCCATGCGGCGGTGGCATTCCTGGCGCCGTGCGGCGGGTATCCGCTGCTCGGCCTCGGACCGCAGCCGGGCCAGGAACAGAGTGTGAAACCGATAGGTTTGCTCATGCGCCGAGACGGGGATGATGAACATTCCCGCGTCCAGCAGCATGGACAGGTGCCGAGGGGCATCGGCGATGCCCGCGACCTCGGCCATCTGCGCGGCGCTGAAATGGGGAAACAGCGAGGCATGGTGCAGAAAGTCTTGCGTCTCGACCGGGATCGCCCCAAGCACATGATGATCGAACCAGGACCGCAGATCCGGGGCGTCACCCGAAAGCCAGTTGGCCAGGGTGGCGCCGTCCGGCGCGTGGTCAAGCAGCAGCCGGCCCAGCCGCAGCCCGGCAGCCCAGCCTTCGGTCCTGGCGATCAGCGTATTCAGCGTCGTGTCTTCGACCGGGTGCAGCCCTTCCTCCAGGATCTGGCGTGCCTCGCCCTCGGTCAGCGCCAGGTCGGCCGTGCCATGCAGCCAAAGGCGGTTGTTCAGCCGCGCGGCCGTCAGGTCGCTGCCGGTCGGACGGTTCGCAGTGACCAGCAGATGCACGCCCGCGGGTGCAGTCTGGACCAGTTCCGCGAGGAAATCCGGCAAATCGCCGGACTCCGGATTGCCGGCGCAATAATCGGCGTTGTCGATGCAGATCAGGAACGGGCGGGGCAACCGTTCCAGCAGATAGGCCAGATGCGAGGGACAGGACTGCTCGATCCCGGCACCAGCCGGGGTCGGAGAACCCCTTGCGTCGGCGACGACGCGATCAAGACGCGCGATCAGATGTGTGAAAAGCGCCCAGGAGCCGGTATTCGCCCGGTTGAGTCCCAGCCATAGCCCCGGGCGCTTCAGCTCCTCGACCCAATGATGATAGACCTGACTTGCGGCAACCGTCTTCCCCCAGCCATTGGGGGCAACGATCAGGTCGATCATCGCAGCCTTGGCGTCGGCCGTGACCAGTCGCTGCAGGATCGCCGAGACCAGGCATGTCCTGACCGGTCGGAAATGAAACATCAGCGGCGCTGCCGAGAACCGGCCGTCCTGGGATTCATGCCGGGGCAGCACAGGCTCTGCACCGGTCATGGCCATCATGGATTCGGCTTTCATCCGCGCCTCCCCTCGCGTTCCAGCGATAAACGTATGCTAGCGAATTATGTGCCTGTGGGGAAGCCCTTACGGGTTTTGGGTCGCGTACGTCGGATCGTGCTGCAGAAGGGGGCGCAGCTGCGCGGGATCGGCCTGCATCTGGTCGAAGCCCAGCGGTTGGAACCAGAGCCGTTCCCGCGTGATCCGGGTCCTGCTTCTTGCCAGAACCGCGTGGCGGATCGCGCGGGCTTTCCCTGTCCGCCCAAGTTCGCGCAACGCCTTGGTCGTAGCCGTACCCAGTTGGTCACGACAGTCGCGGATGTCGCTGGTGGCCCGCTCCGGATCGGCCAGCGCCTGGCGTGCGGCCTCGGCCAGCACCGCCAGGCACCCAGCCGCGGAAGCCTCGGGCGCCAGCTCCAGCAGGATCGCGGCGATTCCGGCCTGATAGCGCAGTTCCGCCCGTTCGCGGCCATGCAGCAGATCGATCCGGTCGCGCAGGAAGTCCACATAGCGGACGACCAGCCCAAGCTGGTCCTGCGCCAGCGGATCGGCCGGATCAACAGCGGGCAGGACGGCATCGCGGAGGGATTTCGATATGCCCCGGAGGGCGGTGTCGATGCGGTCCATCAGGCGGCCCTTTCCAGCAGTTCACGCAATTCGTCCATGACCATCGCGCCCACGGCCTGCACATGAACCAACACAATATCCTGATGCGTCTTGCCCAGCCGCACCACCCGCCCGGCGCTGGCGCTGACCGAAGCATAGACCTGGGCCGCATTCAGGATGCGGTAATAGTCTAGCCTGCGCCGATCGACCTCCAGCCCGGACGCGTGGGAATAACGGTCCACGAATTCATCGAAGGGCACCAGCCCGCAGACGAGGAAGCTGCCATCCCGGCCCGAGAAATTGCCCACGCTCAATTGTGTGGTCCAAGCCAGGTCGCGGTGGCGGTCGCCGATGAAGCACCGCTCCCAATCCAGCCAAGCGGTGATCCGGGCGGCATTCTCGTCGAACAGGAAATTGCCCGATCTGTAATCGCCGTGATTGATGCTGCAATGATCCAGCGCCGGGGCGTTCTCGCGCAGCCAGGACAGTGCGACCTCGATCACCGGGGAATCCTCGAAACGGTCCTCGTCCCAGATGCGCGCGGCGCGGTTCAGTTGCAGCAACGCGCTTTCCGCCGTGCCCAGCGGCGGCAGGGTAAAGCTGGCCAGCCGCGCCGGAACGACCGTAATGCTGTGCAGCCGCGCCAGATGGGCGATGAACTGTTCCGCCAGCGGTGCCCGCAGAGCGGGCGGGAAATAGGTGCCGATTCCACTGACCTTCAGCTCATTGCCGCGGCTGGGCTTGGCGACACCCTCGGCAAAGGCATAGACCAGCGCCGGTTCGGGGAACCAACGTCCGTCAGGGTCGACCCAGAATACCTCAGGCACTGGCAGGTGACCGCGCACATGGGCCAGCACGTCGAATTCGCGCTGGCGGCTGGTCGCGTTGCTGCCCTCGCTGGGGTCCATGCGGATCACCATGCGCTCATCACGCGGGCCGCTTTCATCCTGCCAGGACAGATCGAACGCCAACTGGATCTTTGAGACGCCACCCGTCATCCATCGGTGGTTACGGATATGGAACTCGCGCACGCCCTTGTCGTGCAGCATCGCGCCCAGACAGGCATCGATCATCCCGATCGTCACGCGCTGATAGGCTGGCCCAGCACGGCGTTCCATCTTGCGGGTCAAGGCGCGGTCGATCTCCTCCTCAACGGGATAGAGATCGCGCATGCGCCGGATGAACCCGGACGAAGGGTTGTCCCGTTCGGCCGGATCGGTTCCGGGCATCCAGGCTGTATCGGCCAGGCCGACCGCATCCGATGACAGGTGGCCGTGCAGTCGCGTTGCGGTCATTGCTTCTCCTCCGTTGCGCAGCTGTCGTCAGCGGCGACCATGAATTCCTTGGGGTCAAGCGTGCGGGTGATGTCGTATTTCACCCGGCCCGGATGCTGGGGGTCGTCGGCGATGTCGGCATAGAAGATCGGGCGCAGGATCTGGTGGTCTTCGGCGCGGAACGACAGCGGGCCCAAGGGCGTATCCAGTTCAAGCCCGGCCAGTGCTGCGCGCAGGTCCTCGGTCCGGCCAGAGCCCGCCTTGCGCAAGCCGTCGGCGAAGGCGTGCATGACGATATAGTGGTCGAAGGCCACATCGTCCGGGTCGCTCCCAAACCGCTCGCGGAAGCGTTGGGCAAAGGTGGCGTTGGTCGCGATGTTGACATTGGGCGCATAGCTGACCGGCTGCGTCACCGCGGTTGCCGTCTTGCCCATCGCCTGCAATACGCCCGGCAGCGCATAGTTTGACCCCAGCAGGGCGCTGAACTTCTGATCGACGCCGAATTGCGACTGCTGCTTGGAAAAAACCACGGCGTCGGTGCCATAAACGCTGACGAACAGCCCCTTGGAGGGCGAGTTCAGCAGCTGGATGATTTGCGCGCCGAAGTCGGTGGTGCCCATCGTAGCGAAAAGCGTCTGGTGCACGGTTCCGCCCTGGCCCTCGATCATCTTGCGGAAGTTGGCGGCGGATTCATGCCCCGCGGTATAGTCCGCCGCCAGGATGTCCCAGTCGGTGATGCCGCTTTCCTTGACGAAGGCCTCATAGCTCTTGATCAGACTGGGGTCATCGACGCGGAAGCGGAAGAAGTTCGGGCGGCATTCCATCACCGCAGTCGAGAAGGGGTCCAGCACCACCACCCCGAGCGCATCCGAACGCGCGAGAAGCTGCCGCGCAATCGAGGAATTCAGCATTCCCGTCAGCCCGTTCACGTGGTCCCGCTGGACCAGCCGTGACGCCGCCTGCATCGCGGCCTCGGGCGTGCCTGAATGGGTGGCGATCACCACCTTGACCGTATTGCCGTCGATGCCGCCTTCGGCGTTGATCTCCTCCTCTGCCAGCAGCAGCGCGTTGCGGCCGCTTTCATAGAAGGACGCCAGCGGGCCGGTATCGATCATCAGCGCGCCCATCCGGAACTCTTCGGCCCAAGCCGGGCCGGTCAGCATCCATGCCGCTGCAAGGGCCAGCAATCCCTGTTTCATCTCTTCCTCCCTTTTTCATGGTATCGGTTGCCCTGGCGGCGAGGCTTTCCTCAGGCCATGACCTTGGGGCACAGTGCATCGTGGAACCGCGCCTGCCGCTCCAGCAGCCAGGGCAGGCTGTAATTGGCCATGATGATCCCGTAGCCGGGACGGCCGGCGCGGTAAAAGTTCATCAGCCCCAAGTAGGAAATCGCGCTGGAATAGGGGATCCAGGGCGCACCGACGTTCAGCGATGCGCTCAGTTCATGCGTCTTGCCACGGATGTCTTTCACTTCCATTTGCAGGCCGCAGGCGACCAGCCCCAGGTGCTGGACATCCATCCGCAGGTGGTCGGTCAGGCCCAGGACCTCGCCATTCTCGCAGACATAGCCATGTGTCAGGCTGAAACGCTGGGCGCGGGGGGCGTCGGGCTTCCACGGACAAATCATGTGATAGAACAGGTTCTCGTCGAAAGTCGCCGAAACGATATACATGTTCTTGATCGTGGTGGGATTGCGCGGACCCCAGGAATGATCCATGCGTTCGATGCAATCGACCGTGAAGCTGCGGCCGCGGACCTTCAGCGTGCCGGTGATCCGGCCGGTCATGTCGAAATGGCCCGCACGGTGCTTCTCGCCGACATTGATGTCGGCATGCATGTCCTCGACCTTGCGTGCCTGCGGGCTGTGGTTGGGATCGTGGGTGTCGAAGGGATCCATCAGGCCCTGGAACTCGATGTGGAACTCGGTCCCGTCGGGCGCCTGGTAATCCAGCCGGATATCGCGCGGGGCGTTGTGGAAATGGACCGAAAGCCCGATCTCTGAGCTGAAACGCCGCAGGCTGGCGGGGGCGGGCATGTGCTGGTGGTCGCAGTAGTGCAGCAGGTCCATGCGGTTGTCGGACAGCGCCCCATTGATCATCACCTGATTGGCCATGACCCCCAGTCCGGGGCGGATGCAGACATAGACCAGTGCGGAAATCCCCTCTTCGGGAATCACGAAGGGCAGGACCATGGTCTCGACCCAGTTGTGATCGGCATCGGGCGGCGCCTGGAAGTCGATCATGTCTGCGGTGATCATCGAAGTCTCCTTGTCTTGCTGTTGTCGATCCGTGGCAGGGCGCAATTGCACCAGTGCCGGAACAGCCCGGACTTTCCGAAACGCGGACCGCCGTTCCAACCACACCTAAGGGTGGCGGCAAAGGCGGGATGCGGGGATTATCCAGATCGGGACAAGGGCCATTTCCGCAGACGGTCCGCAGGCTGCTGGTGCGCCGGTTCGAGACAGGGAAGCCAAGTCGGATGCGGGATGTTGACTGCTAGCATATAGTTTGCTAGCGTTTTAAAGTCCTGACTGTGCCGGTCGCCGATACGCCACAGCGGGGACCGGAAGGGCCCTTAGTCCACGGGTCTGCCGGGACTTCTTCGCTTTGGGAGGGGCGGGAATGATACCCACATTGATACTGAACGCGCTGGCCGTGTCGTCGCTGTATATCATGATGGCAAGCGGTCTGGCGTTGATCTTCGGTTTGCGGAGGGTAATGAACTTCGGCCATGGCGCCATCTACATGGTCGGCGCCTATCTTGGCTACACCATTGCCTCGGGGATGAACTTCTGGGCTGCGCTGATCCTCGTGCCGCTGATCATGTCGGTCTTTGGCGTGCTGCTGGAGCTTCTGGTGCTGCGGCCGCTGGAAAAGCGCCAGCAGATCGAGGTGGCGCTGATCACCTTCGGCATCGGCATCGTCATCGCGCAGATCGTGATTCGCATCTATGGCGGCACGCCGCTTTCGGTGTCGGCGCCGCCGCTTCTGGCGTCCTCGATCAAGATCTTCGGCGCCGACTATCCGGTCTATCGGCTGTTCATCACCGTGATCGGCCTTTGCTCGGTCATCGCGCTGGCGGTCTGGCTGAACACGACCCGGACGGGTATGTTCGTCCGCGCTGTCAGCCATGCGCCCGACGTGTCCTCTATGATGGGAATCAATGCCAACCGGCTGAGCCTGCTGATCTCGACTCTCTCGACCGCTTTCGCGGGACTGGCCGGGGTGCTGGTTGGACCCTATCTCTCGATCGACCCCGGCATGGATGTCGCGATGATCATCACCTGCATGATCGTGGTGGTGATCGGCGGCACCGGCTCGATCTGGGGGGCGATCCTTGCCGCGCTGATCTTCGGTTTCGTGCAGACCTTCGGCACCGTCTACCTGCACGAGATTTCCGTTCTCATCCCCTATCTGATGCTGATCGCCATTCTGGTTTGGCGTCCGCAGGGACTCAACTTCGGAGGAAGCGCCGAATGAGCAGCGCCACCCTGACCCTTCGCGCCGCTTCGCGGGCGCGCCTGCCCATCCTCGGCGGACTTGCGCTGCTCATATTCCTCGCCGGCTTCCTGCTGCCGGGCTATCTTGAGGGGGGCTACCTGCAGTCGATGCTGAACAATGGCTTTATTACCGGCATCCTTGCGCTTTGCGTGGCCTTCGTCATGCATCAATGCGGGCTGGTGCTGTTCGGGATCGCCACCTACTACGGGCTCGGGGCCTATGCCTGCGCCATTTTGGTGAATAGCTTCGGGTTCTCGGCGATGGCGGCGGCCGTGCTGGCGCTGCTTCTTACGCTTGTCGCGGCCTTTCTCATCGGGGCGATCGTTATCCGCGTGAAGCCACTTGCCTTCATGATGATCTGCCTGTCGCTGGCTGAGCTGATGCGCCATCTTGTCGCGCTTCCAAGCCTGCGCAGGACGACCGGCGGCAGCGACGGCCTGCTGTTCATGCCCGAGGGGCGGGTGTTCGGCATCGACGCGATGGACCTGCTGGATGCTTCGCGCGTCTGGCCGCTGATTTGGTCTGCGACCTGGGTGATCGCCGGAATCTTCCTGGTCGTGGCGCTGTCGCATTTCGGGGTCCGCCTGCGCGCGATCAAGGAAAACGAGGAGCGCATGCGCTTTTCCGGCTTCAATACCTATTGGCCGCGCGTCTGTGCCTTTGCCGGGGTGGGGCTGGCTGCCGGCGTCGCGGGGGTAATTCAGGCGCTGGCGAGCGGTTTCGCCTCGCCCGAGATGTTCAGCATCATCACCTCGACCAATGCCTTGCTGGCCGCGATCACTGGCGGGGTATCCTCGGTCGTCGGGCCGGTCCTGGGCGGGGTGATCTATACCTGGGCAATCAGCGAATTCGGCGCGATGGGCTATTCCCAGCTGTTCACCGGCATCGCCGTGATCCTTGTCATCCTGTTCATCCCGCGCGGCGTCCTGCATCCGTTGCGGCTGCTGCTGCGGCAAGGAGGCCGGGCATGATCCGTGTCGAGAATCTGACCGTCGCCTACGGCGCGTTCAAGGCGCTGACCGACATATCTGTCGATCTGGGCCAGCGCGGGCAGGTCCATTCCATCATCGGGCCGAACGGCGCCGGGAAATCGACCTTCATGGACGCCATCGTCGGCAAGCGCCGACCCAGTGCCGGGCGCATCTTCTACAAGGACCGCGACATCAGTCGCGAAACCATCCAGTGGCGTCGCAAGAATGGCATGGCGCGGTCTTTTCAGAAGACCTCGATCTTTCCGGGGCTGACGATCTTCGAGCAGCTTGACCTTGTGGCCAGCCATCTGAACGAACCGGATCTTGATGCGATCATCGACACGATGGACCTGCGCGAGGTGCTGAACGTCGAAGCCACCCGCGCCGCCTATGGCGTCCAGCGCCGCGTCGATGTGGCCCTGGGCCTGATCGGCATGCCCGACATCCTGCTGCTGGACGAGCCGGGCGCCGGGCTTTCCGCCGAAGAGACGGCCCACCTGTTCCGGCACCTGCGCAAGCTCGCCTCCGAACGCAACATTGCCGCCGTCGTCGTTGAGCATGATGTGGAGGCAGTCTTCGCCTTGTCGGATGTGGTGACCGTCCTTGATCTTGGCCGCCATCTTGCGACCGGCACCCCAGCCGAGATCCGCGCGAATCCGCAGGTTGTGGCCGCTTATCTGGGAACCGCAGCATGAGCTTTCTGGAAATTTCGGGCCTTTCTTCAGGCTATGGCAAGGCGACGATCCTGCGCAACCTGTCGCTTTCGGTGGATCGCGGGGAAGCCGTCGGCATCCTGGGACGCAACGGCGCCGGGAAATCGACGCTGCTTCTGTCGATCTTTGGCCAGACCCGCATCTTCGGCGGCGAGATCCATGTCGCCGGTACCCGCATCGACCGGCTGCCCGCCTATCGCGCTGCGCATCTCGGCGTGTCGTTCTCGCCCCAGGGGCGGATGATCCTGCCGAACCTGACAGTGCAGGAAAACCTGTGCATGAGCCTGGCGACGGGTCGCAAGGGCGACTGGAACCTCGAGGCGGTCTTCGACCTGTTCCCGATCCTGCGCGAGCGCGCCCGCCAGCCGGGCGTGGCGCTGTCGGGCGGGCAGCTTCAGATGCTGGCCATCGGCCGGGCGCTGATGGCCAATCCCGAGGTGCTGGTCCTGGACGAGCCGACCGAGGGGCTGGCGCCCGTCCTGGTTGATGTCCTGACCGAGGCGCTGCTGAAGGTGCGCGCCAGCGGCACCGGCATCCTGGTGGTCGAGCAGCACCATGCGCTGATCCGGGCGGTCACCGACCGCTTCGTGGTGATGGCGAAGGGGCAGGTCAGGGGCGGGGGGGACAGCGCCAACATGGCGGCCGAGGAATACGCCCATCTGTTCGAACTGTAGGTGTTCAGGCCCCGTCGGGGCTTGATCGAAATTGGGTCCGTGGAAGAAAGCCCCGCGGGCAGGAGGAAAGCGATGTCACATCTCTTGGGTCTGAGCATGGACCTGCCGCTGTTGATCTCGGCGATCAACGACCATGGCGCCGAGGCGCATGGGCGGACGGAAATCGTCTCCTACGATCTGGCAGGCCGCCGCCACTGCTACAGTTTTCTGGACATGAACCGGCGCAGCAAGCAGCTGGCCAATGCCCTGACGGCGCGGGGCATGACCCTTGGCAAGCGGGTGGCCACCCTGGCCTGGAACACGCACCGGCACATGGAGATATTCTATGGCGCGACCGGGATGGGCTGCCCCATCCACACCGTCAACCCGCGCCTGACCTCGGAGCATCTGGAATATGTCATCAACGAAGGGGCGGCCGAGGTTCTTTTCCTTGACGCAGACCTTGTCCCGCGCGTGATCGAGCTTGCCGGGAAATTGCCGCATCTGCGCCATTTCGTGGTCCTTGAGCCGCGCGAGAACCTGCCCGACGGCGGGCCGCTGACCCTTGAATCCTACGAGGACTGGCTGGCGGCGGAATCGCAAGAGTTCCAATGGCCGGAATTCGATGAGCGCTCCGCCTCGACCATCTGCTTTACCTCGGGAACGACCGGGCTGCCCAAGGGTGTCGTCTATTCGCATCGCGCGACGGTGTTGCAGACGATGACCTTCACCTCGATGGGGTGGCTGCCGCCCACGCGCCGCGGCCGGCCAGTCCTGCTGGCGGTCGCGCCGATGTTTCATTCCAACGCCTGGAACTTTCCCTTTGGCGCGCTTTACGCGGGGGTTCCGCTGGTGCTGCCGGGACGCAACCTGTCGCCCGAAAACCTTCAGAGGGTCATCGCGCAAGAGGGCGTGACCTGCGCGGCCATGGTGCCCTCGATCCTGACCAATATCATCGAGCATGTCCGGGCGAACGGGCTGGATCTGGGCAGGCTGGAATCGGTCGTGACCTCGGGCGCCGGCGCGGCGCCGCGGCTGATCGCCTGGCTGCACGACAACGGCATCGCCACCACCCACACCTGGGGCATGACCGAATGCATGTTCGGCACCTCGGGCGCGCTGCTGAGCCATCATGCGGACCTGCCGCTGGAAGAGCGCATGCCCTATCTGCTGAAGGATGGCCGCCAGACCGCGCTCACCCGCATCCGGATCGTCGATGACGAGGGCAATGTCCTGCCGCGCGACGGCAAGGCGCGGGGCCATCTGCGCGTCAAGGGCCAGTGGGCGGCCAAGGGGTATCTGAACCAGGCCGAGAACTGCACGCTGGACGGCGACGGCTGGCTGATCACCGGCGACATAGCGACGATCGACCCCGACGGCTATCTGAAGATCGTGGACCGCGACAAGGATCTCATCAAGTCCGGGGGCGAGTGGATCAGCTCTTCCGATCTTGAAAAGATCGCGGCCAGCCATCCCGATGTGGTCCAGGCCGCCGCCATCGCGGCCAGCCATCCCAAATGGCAGGAGCGGCCGTTGCTGATCGTGCAATTGCGCGACGGCGCAGTGCTGGACGCGCGCGCGATCCTGGACCTGATCAGCAGCCAGGTGGCGAAATGGTGGGTGCCCGACGACGTGGTGCAGATCGCCGAGTTCCCGCTGAGCGCGACGGGCAAGGTCCGCAAGATGGACCTGCGCCAGACCTATGCGGATTATTACAACCAGCGCGCCGGCGCCTGACCTGCCCGCGGGCGGATGACCTGTCCGGCCCCTGGAGGCCGGGCGCGAGGGGAGAATCGAAAAAGCCCGCCGTCTGGCGGGCTTCCTGTCGGTAGAGGAAAGGATCAGGCTTTGCGGCCTTGCTTTTCCTTTTCGGCCGAGGCCCGCAGCGCCTCCCGCGCGGCCGCCCAGTCCTCGGCGCTCATGTCCGAGAGATCGGCGAAGGTCGAGGGAGCCGCCAGATGGTGGCCACCATCCACCGCGACCGTGGCGCCGTTGATATAGGTGCAGGCGTCCGACATCAGGAAGGCGGTCAGGTTGCGCAATTCGTGCATCTCGCCGAAGCGGCGCAGCGGCACCTTTTCCTTTTGCGTCGCGCCGACCGACGAGCCGGGGATCGGGTTCAGCTTTTCCCAGGCGTTCGGGGTCGGGAACGGGCCCGGCGCGATGGCGTTCAGGCGGATGTTCTTCGGCCCCCATTCGACCGCCAGCGACATGGTCATCGCCTGAATCGCCGCCTTGGACATTGCCGAGGGCGTGACGAAGGCCGAGCCGGTCCAGACCCAGGTCACCAGGTTCGACAGCACGGTGCCCGGCAGTCCACCGGCGATCCAGCGCTTGCCGCAGGCCAGCGTGGCGTAGAACGAACCGTCCATGACCGTCTGGGTGATCGCCTGATAGCCGCGCGGGCTGAGCGACTCGGTGGGCGCGATGAAATTCGCCGCCGCATTGTTGACCAGCCCGGTCAGCGGCCCGCTTTCCCAGATCTTCGCCACGGTCGCATCGACGCTTTCCGGATCGCGGACATTCGTGATCAGATAGTCCGCCGCGCCGCCTTCCGCCGCGATGGTCCTGCATGCCTCGGCAAGCACGTCCTCGCGCCGGCCGCAGATGAAGACATGGGCGCCGAGTGCGGAAAAGCCGCGCGACATTTCCAGCCCCAGGCCGGTGCCGCCGCCCGTGACCAGGATGCGCTTGCCCGCCAGCAGGTCGGGCTTGTAGGGGCTTTGCGCGCGGATCTCAGAATTTGACATGAGCGGCTCCTTTCAGACCCAGCATCGCGCGAGCTTCGTCCGGGGTGGCGGTTTCGATCGACAGTTCGTTCAGGATACGGGTGATCTTCTCGACCTGTTCGGCGTTCGACTTGGCCAACTCGCCCTTGGCGATATAGATGCTGTCCTCCAGCCCGACGCGCACATGGCCGCCCAGCGTGGCGTTGGTCACGGCCATCGGCATCTGGTGGCGTCCCGCCGCCAATACCGACATCACATACTGGTCGCCGAACAGGCGGTCGGCGGTGCGGCGCATATGCAGCAGATGCTCGGTTTCGGCGGCGATCCCGCCGAGGATGCCGAATACGCCCTGCACGAACAGCGGCCCATCGACCAGCCCGCGATCCAGGAAATGCGCCAGATTGTAGAGATGGCCGACATCGTAGCATTCATATTCGAAGCGCGTGCCCTGTTCGGACAGGGCGCGGATACCGCGCTCGATCTGGGTGAAGGTGTTCGACAGGATGAAATCCTTCGTCATCTCCAGATAGGGGCGTTCCCAGTCGTGCTGGAACTCCTTGATCTTGGCCGCAGCGCCCGAGATGTTGAAGTTCAGCGAGCCCATGTTCATCGAGGCGAGTTCGGGCGCGAAGGCCAGCGCCGGGGCCAGCCGGTCCTCGAGCGACATGCCAAGGCCGCCGCCGGTGGTGATGTTGACCACCGCGTCGCAATTGTCGCGGATGCGCGGCAGGAAGCGGGCATAGTCCTCGGGCTTTTGCGAGGGGGCGCCGGTGCCTTCGACGCGGGCGTGCAGGTGCAGGATCGCCGCGCCGGCGCGGGCGGCGTCGATGGCCTGGGTGCCGATGGTCTCGGCGCTGACCGGCAGGTAGGGGCTCATCGTCGGGGTGTGAATCGAGCCTGTGATGGCGCAACTCACGATAACCTTCCTGGATGGTTGCAAGGCTTCCTCCTCCTCAAGGATCACGCGGGCACCGGCGCATCTGGCAATGGCCGCCGCCTTTGGCGCATATTGTTTGCTTCATTATGATATTGTAATGAACAATATCTGTAAAGCGGCGTGCGTGGCGCGGGCGCAAAAAAAATCTGTTGCCAATAAATATACGCTAGCATATCGTATCCATGCTAAATTCACGGCAGGGCAAAGGATTGTCCGCCGGGCTCATCCTGTATTACGGCCATCGGAGGAGAAACCAATGTCCAGCACAACCAAGACCGCCATCGTCACCGGTGGCGGGCAGGGAATCGGGCGTGCCATCACCCTGCGCCTCGCCAAGGAAGGTTATAACGTCGCCATCTTCGATCTGAAGCCCGAACTGGCCGAGGAAACCGCCACCGAGGCCCGCGCCAATGGCGTCGAGGTCAAGATCTATGGCCTGGACGTGGCGGACGAGGCTGCGGTCAATGCCGCGGTCGCCGATGTCGAGGCGAATGTCGGCCCGATCTGGGTGCTGGTGAACAATGCCGGCTGGGACAAGCCGGCGATGTTCCTGCAAACCGACAGCGATCTCTGGGACAAGATCATCGCCATCAACCTGCGCGGCCCGTTGAACACGCACAAGGCGGTTTGCCCGCATATGGTCGGCCGCAAGGGCGGCCGGGTCATCAACATCGCCTCCGATGCGGCCCGCGTCGGCACCTCGACCGAGGCGGTCTATTCCGCCTGCAAGGGCGGCGTGATCGCTTTCACCAAATCCATGGCGCGGGAACTGGCGCGCAGCAACGTGCTGCTAAACGCGGTTTGCCCAGGGCCGACCAACACGCCGATGATGGCCTCGGTGCTGGGCACGGGCGAGGATGCGGTGAAATGGAAGGACGCCATGGTGCGCGGCATTCCGCTGCGCCGCATGGGCGAGCCCGAGGATTATGCCGGCATTGTCGCCTTCCTGGCGTCCGATGACGCGGCCTTCATCACCGGCCAGACCGTTTCGGTCTCGGGCGGCATGAACATGATCTGACCGGCCACCCGATGCTTGACGAGCCGAATCCGGTCGAGGCCGAAGAGGCGGACAACCCGCCTCCAGGTTTCATACTGCTGGCGGAGAGTTCCGAATCCGAGCGGCTGACGGGGCCGTATTACGTGCGCCTGGACAAGGATGCGCCGGCGATCGGCTTTCGGGTCCGGCGCCGTCATCTCAACCGCGCCGGCATGTGCCATGGCGGGGTTCTGGCGACGCTGGCCGACATGAACATCACGCCGATCAGCCGCAGCCAGGATCTTGGCGAAGTCAATCCGACGATCTCGATGACGCTGGATTACTTTGCACCGGTAGTGCTGGGCCAATGGGTCGAGGCGCAACCCGACATCCTGCGCCGCACCCGCAACATCCTGTTCAGCCGCTGCGTGCTGACCGCGGATGGGGTGCCTTCGGTGAACGCTAGCGTGGTTTATCGCATTGGCCGCCCACGCGGCGCGGGCAAAGGCGACACATCCACCTGACCGCGGCCCGCCGACTTGTCATCGGTCCGTTTTGAGAGGCCGAGCGCGAGCGATACGATCCAGCAGCAGGTTGCAAGAGCAAGAGGCGGGCCGAGCGCGATAGCTCGGCCCGCCAGGCCGTTTGCCGGACAATGCCTAGAGCCGGACGAGCTGCTTGCCGTTGTTGCGCCCCGACATCATCCGCAGGAACGCCTCGGGAGCCGCGCCGATGCCGTCCAGGATGTCCTCGCGGAATTGCAGATGCCCTTGGCGATGCCATTTCAACAGATGGGCAAAGGCCTCGTCACGGCGATGCCACCAGTCAAAGACGACCAGCCCCTGAACCGTCGCGCGGGTTACGATCAGCCGGGCGCTGGAGCGCAGGCCGATATCTTCGGATGCGGGCTTGTCGATGACGGCGATGCGCCCGACGATGGCGACGCGTGCGAAATTGGCGAGATTGGCCAGAACCGCATCGTGGATCGATCCGCCGGTATTGTCGAAGAAGACATCGACGCCCTCGGGGCAGGCCTCGGCGACCGCGACCGCCAGATCGGGTGCGGTGCGATAGTTGATCCCGGCATCGAAGCCGATCGAGCGGCAATAATCCAGCTTGTCGTCGCTGCCGGCGATGGCGACCACCCGCGCGCCCATCAGCCGGGCGATCTGGCCCGCAATCTGCCCGACCGCGCCCGAGGCGGCCGAGACCACCACCGTGTCGCCCGGCTTGGGGCGGCCGATTTCGAACAGGCCGATATAGGCGGTCAAACCCGGCATCCCCAACCATGAGAGCGCGGCCTGCGGCGGTGTGCCGGGCAGCACACGGTTGGCGGCGGCGGTGCCGCCCTGGTCGGGTGCGATCACCGCATATTCCTGCCAGCCGAAGTTCATCGACTCGACCAGATCGCCCACCTTCCAGCCGGGATGGTTCGAGACGACGACCTCGCCCACCCCGCCGCCATGCATGATCTCGCCCGGACGAACGCCGGCGGCGTAGTTCGTCGCCGGGCTGATGCGCCCGCGCATATAGGGGTCCATGGACAGCCACCGCGTGCGGACCAGGATCTGGCCCGGGCCGGGCTCGGGAACCGGAGTTTCGAGCAGCCGGAAATTCTCGGCCCGCGCCGGCCCTTCGGGATGGCTGTCCAGCACCCAGCCGCGGTTGGTTTTCATGCTGCTTTTCCTCCGGTGAATGTCTACAGGAAGCCGCGTTGTCGGGCCACGCGCTCAAGATTGCCGGTGCCCTGCATCAGGATCTGGCTGCGGTTCTCCAGCTCGATCGCGGCGGCGAGGCTGCCGGCTTCCAGATTGGCCCAGATGCCGCGCTTGGTCAGCCAGGTATTCAACCGGCCGTTCTCGGCAATGGTTTCGGCAAGCTCGAAGGCGGCCGGCAACAGGCCCTCGGCGGTGGTGGTCAGGTGCACCAGCCCGATGCGGCCGGCTTCCTCGGCACCGACCATGCGGCCGGTCAGCATCATCTCGAAGGCGCGCGAGGTGCCGATGGCGCGCGGCAGCAGGTAGCTGACGCCGATGTCGCAGCTGGTCATTCCGACCTTGATGAAGGCCGCATTGAATTTCGCCCGGTCCGAGCAGATGCGCAGGTCGCAACCCAGCGCCAAGCCCAGCCCGGCGCCGCAGGCCGGACCATTGACCGCGGCGATCACCGGCTGGCGCAGCGCCCGCAGCCGCGTGACCAGCCCGGCGAAATGCTCCTGGCGGCCTGTCCAATGCGCGGCGGTTTCGACCGCATCGCCGCGGGTTTCATCCGCGGCCCCCAGATCGAACCCCGCGCAGAAGCCGCGCCCCGCGCCGGTGACGATGACGGCGCTGGCTTCCGAGGCGCCGACCCGGTCGAGCGCGGCGAAGAACGCATCGACCGCAGCGTCGTCGAAGGCATTCAGCCGCTCGGGACGGTTCAGCCGGATGACGGCTACCTGCGGATTGGTATCGTCCACGAGGACGGGGTCTTGCAGCATGCTCGCCTCTTGCACCGGCTTCGGGGTTTGTTTTGAAGAGTATGATAATCGTGCAAACAAATAGCAAGCCCTGCCGCTGCATGGGCCGATTTCTGCCCGCGCCGACCCTCTGCAACGAAGAACCGCAGGCCGGGCCAGCCGGCGCATTCCCGGCCGCTTGGCGAGGGGCGGGCCTGCATTCCTGGGCCGGGGCAATTCGCCCCAGAGGGGTTGTTCGCGCTGCTCTGGCCAAGCGTTTACCAGAATGTGCCGCATCATGAATGCGGCACAATTGTCCTTGCATCGGTCCGGTCAGGATCACGAAGCGCTGCCGAGCTTGCACTCCGGGTTCGGGTTTCCGGCCACCTTTTCCCAGGGAACGATGGTCTGAACGGCGAGGTCGGGTTTTCCGTCCGTCATCACGACCTGGGAAATCACCACGGGACGCAGCAGTTGGTGGTCTTCGGCCCGGATCGTCAGTTCTCCCAGCAGCGACCGGAAGGTCAGGCCGGGAAGGGCGGAAGCGATGTTCGCGGCCTGGAGGCTTCCGGCCTTTTGTGCGGCCGCCTGGGCCGCCTGCACCGCGATATATTGATCGGCCGCGACATAATCGGGAATCGCGTTGAACTTGTCCGCATAGCGGTCCGCGAATGTCCTGCTGTCCTCGGTCGGGAAGTCGGCAAGCCAGCCGAAGGTCTGGTAGTTCCCGACCACGTTGTCCGCCTGGCCGCCCAGTGTCGTGCGGGTGATATAGCTATGGCCCAGGATGATGTCGTATTTCTGGTCCAGCTTGAATTGGCGCTGTTGCTTGGCAAAACTGATCGCATCCGACCCGAAGGTCGAGATGAACAGCCCCTTGGAGGGCGAGGCCGCCAGTTGGGTGATCGAGGTGCCGAAATCGCTCGTTCCCAGCGGTGCATAGGCGACATGGCCGATCGAAGCGCCATGTGCGGCCGCCATCTTCTGGAAGGATTCCGAGGCATTGCGGCCGGTCGTGTAATCGGCGGCAAGGATGTCCCAGGAGATCGGGCCCTGCTCGGCGATCATCTGGTCATAGGCGCTCAGCACCAGATGGTCGGTGGTGGCGATATGGAAGTAGTTCTTGCGGCAATGCTCGCCGGTCAGGGATGCGGCTTGCGCAAAGCCGTCCAGCACGGCGACGTTCAGGGCCTCGGCCCGCGCAGCAAGGATGATCGAGGTGGACGAAGGCATCATGCCGGTGATGACCTGCACCCTGTCCTCTTTGGCCAGCCGGGACGCGGCTTGCAATGCCGTTTCCGGCGTGCCCGCATAGGTCGCGCGGCGGATCTCGATCCGGGGCGCGCCCGGGGCGCGGTTTTCATTCAGGTCGGTTTCGGCAAGTTCCAGCGCCCTGACATGGCCTTCGTAGAATCCGGCAAGCGGGCCGGTGTCGATCAGCAGGGCGCCGATCTTCAGCACCTCTTCGGCGCGCACCTCGGGCGGCGCCAGAATTGCCGTTCCGGCCAGGGCCAGCGCGGCCAAAAAACGTTTGCTCATTATATCCTCCCAGTTTTGATGAGCTTTCCGCAGGCTGTCGAGAGGCTAGTGAACGCTTCGTTTTTGCTCTGCCCAGAAGCGTTCGCGCAGATGCCCCTTCTGGATCTTGCCCGCCGCCGACATGGGCATTTCCTCCAGAATCTCGACCGAGCGGGGGCATTTGTAATTGGCGATGCGGCTGTGGCTGTGGGCGATCAGCTCGCTTTCGCCGGCGGTCTGGCCGGGCTTCAGCACGACGACCGCATGGACAGCCTCGCCCCAGCGTGGATCGGGGCGGCCGATGACGGCGCATTCCTGCACGGCGGGATGCGAGCGGATGGCGTTCTCGACCTCGACCGAATAGACATTCTCGCCGCCCGAGACGATCATGTCCTTCAGGCGATCTACGACGGTGATATAGCCGTCCTCGTCCATCACGGCGACGTCGCCGGTATGAAGCCAGCCGTCGCGGATCGCCTCGCCGGTGGCCTTGGGGTTGTTCCAATAACCTTTCATCACGTTGAGGCCGCGCACCACCACCTCGCCCGACACCCCGGCCGGGACTTCGTTGCCATCGGGGTCGACCAGCTTGAAATGCGCGCCATAGACGCTGCGCCCGGTGGCCCGGCGCTTGTTGGCGGAGCCTTCGCCGAAGTGCGCCGCCCAGGGCAGGCTTGTCAGGATCCCGGCCACCTCGGTCTGGCCATAGCCCTGGATGAATTCCCAGGTCGGCAGCTTTTGGATCATCAGTTCGATCAGCACGTCGGGGATGGGCGATCCGCCATAGATGCACTTCCCCATGCTGGTCAGGTCATAGCGGTCGAATTCCGGGTGATGCAGCATCATGTTGATCATGGTCGGCACGAAGGTCGATGCATTGACCTTGTGCCTTTCGATCACGGCCATGGTGGGAACGGGATCGAATTTGGGCTCGATCACATGGCAGCCTCCGGCGACCGAGATGGCGACCAGCGGCATGGTAGAAATGATGTGGAAGAACCCGCAGATATGCAGATAGCGCGTCGCATCGGTATAGCCGCAGGACGAAAGCAGAAACAGCCCGGCAAGGAACACGTTGGTATGGGTCAGCGTGACCCCCTTGGGGTGGCCGGTCGTTCCGCCGGTGTACATGACCCCCCAGACGTCGTCGCCGGACCCGTGATGCTCATCGACCGGGGGATGGAGCTGAAGCTCGGATTCCAGTTCAAGGAAACCCTCGGGGCAGGGGGCCTCGCCGATGAAGATGCCCCGCAGCCCAGGATTGTTCGCGATCAGCCGGCGCGCCATGTCCAGGAAGGCGTCGTCCACCACCAGGATCGGCGGGCCGCAATCCTTGATGGCGCGGTCAAGCTCGTCCAGCGACCAGCGGGTGTTCAGCGGCACGATGGCACCGCCCATCCAAGGAACCGAATAGAGCAGTTCGAAATAGCGGTCGTTGTTCAGCGCCAGCACCGCCACCCGGTCGCCCGGCCTGACGCCGAGCGCGGTGAACATGCCCGCCTGGAGGCGGACGCGGCGGACCAGCTCCTTCCAGGTGGTGATCCTGTCGCCGTGGATCGCCGCGGGCGCGGCAGAGTGCAGTTTTTCGCAGTTATGCAATACCGATGTCATGCGCATCGCTTGTTCTCCCATGCTGCCTGTGCCGTCATTCTGGCAATGCGCGTTCAAGAATGGCGTCGAACTTGATGTCGGCGGGCAAGGCGCCGAAGCAGGTGCCGCCCTCGCGGCAAAGCCTGGTGCGCAGGAAGGCCTCGGACACCGCCTCGGGGGCGTGGCGCAGCAGCAGGCTGGCCTGCAAGGCGATCGCCATCCTTTCCGCCAGATGGCGCGCCGTCAGGTCCGACAGTTCGGAATCCCGCACCCGCTCGGCCAGGTCGCGGATTTCCGCGTCAAGCGGTGCGCTCTCGCCCTTGACCCGGTTCAGCTCGGCAAAGAACGCCTCGCCCGACTCGGGCTCGCGCCGGAAGGCGCGCAAGATGTCCAAGCTGATGACATTGCCGGGGCCTTCCCAGATGCCGTTCAGCGGGCTTTCCCGGAAATAGCGGGCGATCGGCGATTCCTCGATGTAGCCTGCGCCCCCATGTGTATCCATGCATTCATGGACAAAGGGCACGACGCGCTTGTTGATCCAGTATTTGCCGACCGCCACCGAAATCCGGCCGAACGCGCGTTCGTGCGGATCGTGCGCGTGACCGTCGAAGGATTCGGCCACCCGCATCATCAGGGTGGTCGCCGCTTCGGATTCGATGGCCAGGTCGGCCAGCACGTTGCGCATCAGGGGCTGGTCCACGAGACGGCGCTGGAAGGCCGAGCGGTGGCGGGTGTGGTGGATCGACTGCGTCAACGCCATGCGCATGATGCCAGCGGGAATGAAGCCGCAGCCCAGTCGGGTGTGGCGCATGAACTCCATCACCGTGGGAATGCCGCGGCCCTCCTCTCCGACCATCCAGCCATGGGTGTTTTCGAACTCAAGCTCGGTCGAGGCGTTCGAGCGGTTGCCCATCTTCTCCTTCAGCCGTTCCAGCTGGATCGGGTTGCGGCTGCCGTCGGGCAACCAGCGGGGGACGAGAAAGCAGGACGGCCCCTTTTCGGCCTGCGCTACGACGAAGATCACGTCGGCCCCTGCGGCCGAACAGAACCACTTGTGCCCGCGGATCAGGTATTCCCGGCCCGGCCCCGGCTCCCCGACAGGGGTGGCAAAGGTCGAGTTGCGGCGGATGTCCGAGCCGCCCTGCTTTTCGGTCGAGGTAAAGGCGATGGTCACGCCGGTCTTTTCCCAATGCGGGATCGGCCGCGGATCATAGTCCTGGGACAGCATCAGCGGCACCCATTGCTCGGCCAAGTCCGGCTGATGCATGCGCAGCATCGGAATGACGCCATAAGTGATGTCGATGGGGCACAGCACCCCGCATTCAAGCTGGGCGAACATCAGCTCGGCCGCGCTGCGCGCGACATGGGCGCCGGGCCGGGTTTCCCGCGCCGCAAGGGCGTGCAGGTCGTGCTGGAAGGCCATGCCGATGATGTCGTGATAGGCCGGGTGGAACTCGACCGTATCGACGCGCCTGCCGAACCGGTCGAAACGCTTTAGCTCGGGCGTCACCCGGTTCGCCAACTCGGCGCGCTCCATCCAGGCGGGGTCATAGATCTTGGCCCCGAGGCTGGTCAGGTTGGCCTCGGCCCAGCTGGCGCGGCCGCGCCGGACTGCTTCCTTCAGGGCGATGTCGTTTTCAAACGCGTTGAGCCCTTCCAGCGGCCCGGACTGGTTTTCGACGCTGTGGGTCCGCAATTCGGTGCGGGGCTGCAGATATGCCATTCTTGATCCATTTCTTCCTGTGGTGATGGGGCAGGGGGCGCGACTGATCCGGCGTTAGTCCCGTGCCTCGACTGCGAACGCATAGGGGGCGAAAGCATGCTTGAAGGCCCGGCGTTGTCCGTCGTCGCGAAGCACCGCGGCCAGGCCGCTGACCAGCGCAACGGGCCGCTTGTTGAGCGCGTCGATCCTGATTTGCGGCGAAACGCCGGGAAAGAGGTGCTGCAACTCATCCGCAACTGCGTCCTTGATCGCGCGGTGGCGCAGGGCGGGCTTGTCCAGCTTGCCCGCCCCGGTGATCGGCAGGCGGTCGAGGATCGAGATCCGGCAGGGCACGGCTGCGCGCTCGGTGATATGGGCGGCGGCGACGGCCATCAACTCGTCCTCGGTTGCGCTGCATCCTTTCCGCAACTGCACGAAGGCCATGGGCTTTTCCCCAAGCCGGGGATCGGGATAGCCGATGCCCACCGGAATCAGCACGGCGGGGTGTTTTTGCAGCGCCTCCTCGATCACCTTAGGGTCGATATTGGCCCCGCCCCGGATGATGAGATCCTTTTCGCGGCCGTGGATCCACACATAGCCGTCCTCATCGACGGTCCCGAGGTCGCCGGTAATGCCCCAGACCTGTTGTCCGGGGGCGTCCGTGACGAAAAGTTCATCCGCGCCGTCGCCGTGGTAGCCTTCGCCGACGCAGGCGCCCCGGACGACAAGCACGCCCTGCTCGCCCGGCGCGCATTCGCCACGAAAGCGACTTCCGTCCAGCTTGAACGCCTTGACCTCATGCCAGGGGTGCGCCCGCCCGGTCGAGCCCAGCCGGGGCATCTTGCCGTCGTCGGGATGGCCGCAGACCACGCCGTGGAATTCGGTCATGCCCCAGACCTCGCGCAGATAGATGCCGAACTTGGCGTGGAAGCCGTGGAGCAGTTCGACCGGGATAGTGGCGCCGCCGCAGGCGAAGGTCTGGATGCTGCCGTGGCCTTTTTCGGCATCCGGCAGGTTCATGAAGGCCGCGGCGCTGGTCGGAGTGGCGATGACGTTGGTCAGGCCGAATGTCTTGGCGATCTGCCAGAAGCGCGCGACGATCTGGCTGTTGCGATAGCCGTCGGGCGACATCAGGACCAACGTCTGCCCATAGATCAGCGCCCGCAGCGCTGCACAGACTAGCCCGCCGACGTGGAAATGCGGCATCCCCTGGCCCACGACGTCCTCGCGCGCGCTGCCCATCAGCGCGCCCATCATCCAGGCGTTCAGCAGGGTCTTGATATGGGTGTGCCGGACCAGCTTGGGCGCACCCGTGGTGCCGCCGGTCGGCATCAGCGTGCATTCGTCATTGCCGCCGCGCCGGGGCAGTCTGGCGAAGCGGGTGCGGTCCACGTCCGCAAGGGCGCGTTCCAGCGACCGGGGGTCGTTCGGATCGCCGATCAGGAACACTGCCCGCAGGTCCGGCGCCGCCGCCAGCAGTTCGTCAAGCTGATCCCAGACGCCCTGTCCCAGGGCGGATGTCGCGCAGACGAGAATATCGGTTCCCGCCGCCTTCAACAGGGCCGCGACGCCCACGGGGGCAAGGAAGGGATTTACCGGATTGACCAAGCCGACCGACTGCGCGCCCCAGGTCGCGGCCATGGCCAGGGGGTGCAGCGGGGCGATCACCGAGACCACTGGCGGGCGGCTGCCGCCATCCGGATTGGCCGACTGGTGAAACAGCACCGCCGCCCTTTCGATCTGGTCCAGATGCTCGGCATAGCTGACGGGAATGGCCTCTGCGGTCTCGGCACCCGGCATGAAGATGATCGCGGGCTTCTTCGGCTCGACAGCCGCCGCCGCGGCGATGCAGCCGTGGATGCTGTCGTCGGGCAGCATGCTGGCCGGGTCCATCGCTTCCAGCTTCAGCCGGTCCTCGACGGTGCGCAGCCGCATGCGGTGGATCGCCGGGCCGGCATCGGCCCGGTCGATCCGCTCCCCTGTCGTCAATCCGGAATCGCGCATGCAGGTTCCTCCTCTGTCCCTGACCGGAAGCTAGTTCCGAGCCGGGTTGCGACCGCCACCCACGTGGGTGGGGAAAAGATAAATTTCGTGTTCTATGCTTTCGGGCAGGAGGAGCAGGCCGATGAAGCAGCATCAAGGCACGGTGCAAGGGCCGGCGGCCGGGGAGCCCGCCGCCGCCCGGACGGATCACGACAACTTTGTCGATGCGCCGCCCGATTTCCGGTTCCCCGTCGTCAGAACCCGGCTGATGGCCGATCTGGCCGGCCGCGCCCTGCAAAGGCCCTGCGGGCTGGCCACGGTCGAGACGCTGCTGTCGCCGCACGGCTGGGGAAAGACGGTGATCCTGGCCGAGGTCTTCCGGGCATGGCGCCGGGACGCGGGCCTGCCGGGGGTCTGGCTGGGATTGGGCTATCTGGACGACGACCTGGACACGGTCATCCTGCAGCTGTCGCGGCAGATCGCGGCATGGGTGCCCGGTATGGCGCCGGGCCTGACCGCGGAACACGGCCCAATCTACGGCGTGCAGGATCAGATCCTGCGGCCACTGCTGGAAAACGTGCCGCTGCCCTTCCTGATCTGCATCGACAATATCGACAATTGCACCGAATCGCTGGCCCCCGGTGCGCTGGATGCGCTGTTCGACACCGCGCCGCCGGGCGTCCACTTCCTGCTGACCTCGAACCGCAGCCTGGGCTATGATCGGGTGGAGGCGATGATGCGCGGCGCCTTGCGCGAACATGGCACGACCGAGCTGGCCTTTGCCGATGCCGAGGCATGCGAGATGCTGGGCAGGACGGTGCAGGCGCTGGGGCCCGAGGTATTGCCCGCGCTTCTGGAACGCGCCGAGGGCTGGGCCGCCGGGCTGCGGCTGGTCGCCATGCTGCTGGACGCGCCCGCGGGCGGGGCGGGGATGCTCAGCCGGTTTTCCGGCGCGGCACCGGGCCTGCGCGACTGGTTCGATCGCAAGGTCCTGGCGGCGATGCCGCCGCAGATGCACCGCTTCCTCCTGTTCGCCTCGCTTCTGCCCAGTTTCGAACCGGGGCAGGTCGGCAAGGTGATCGGCGCGGGCGATGTCCAGAAGCATATGGACAGCATGCTTGCGCAGGGCATGTTCATCGTGCCGGTGGCGGGCCGGTGCAATCGCTTCCGCATGCATCAGCTGCTGCGCGACAGGCTGCGGGCCGAGGCCGAACAGACCGTTCCCGAGCCCGAGCGGACGGCCTTCTGCCGGGAGATGGCTCAGCTGGCAGCGGAGGACCGGCTGTGGGACGAGGCGATCTCCGCGGCCCGCAGCTCCCGCAGCGACGGCCTGATCGCACAGGTTCTGGAACGGGCGGCGCCCAGCCTGGTGCGCGACATGTGCCGGATGCGCTATTTCGTCGAGGTGGTGGACGAGTTGATCGCGGCCGGGGTGCCGCTGGGCTTCGAGACCCGTTATTGGCATGTCTTCGCCCTGACCTTCTATCTGCGCCATGCTTCGGCCGGCCGCCATCTGGAGCAGCTGCGCAGCGTCGCCTGCGGCGGCGACGCAGGCGGCTGCAGCCTTGTGCACCGGATCGAGCATCTTTCGGTGGCGCTGGCCTTCCTGCGTGACGATCTGCCGCTGGCCGGGCGGCACGCGCGGCAATGGCTTGAATCCGGCCATGACAAGGATCCGTTCGATCACGCCTGGGTCCTGTCGGTCATGGCGGCCTATCACCTGACGGCCTATCGCTTTGCCGAGACACGGGATTGCCTGTGGCGGGCCCGGGGCTTGGCGCATGAGGTGCGCTCACCCTATCTGACCGGCTGGTGCGACCTGATCCTGGGCGCCAGCTATCTTTACGAAGGCAATGTCTTTCGCGCGCGCGAGATCATAGACCAGGCACTGGCGCGGGCCGAGCGGGCACTGGGGGCGGATGCCGACCTGTGTGACCTCATCAGCTCGGTGGCGTCGAAATGCGCCGTCGAAGCGGGCGATCATGAGAAGGCGCGCGATCTGCTGGCCCGGGCCTTGCGCAGCATGCACAAGCACGGGAATGTCGGAACCAGCATGTGCGCCGTCGATGCCGCGTTGCAGCTTTGGGACGGGGACGAGCACGATCCGGTCTTTCTCCGGCTGAAATCCGTGGTGCCGCGCTATTCGTTCCGGCTTCGGCTGATGTTCTCCTGTTATCTGATCCGCCGGCTGGTTTCGCTCGGGCGGGTGGCTGACGCGCAGGCCGAGGCGGCGGCGATCGGCCTGGATCTGGCCGAGGGTCGTGTCAGGCTCGCGGGAGGGGAACTGCTGCCCCGCACCCGCGACATCATCGCCATGACCGCGATCGAATTGTTGCTGGGCATCGGCGATTCCGGCACCGCCCGCAAGCTGGCCGAGCGCGAGCGGGAGGCGGCCGAGCATGACGGCCGCGCCCTGCGCCAAGCCCGGCTTGAACTGGTGCTGATGGCGCTGGCGCGGCAGCGCGGCGACGACGCCGAGGCGGCGAACCGGCTGCGGACGGCGCTGCTGCTGGCGCGCCGCCGCCAGATGGTCGAGGCGTTCCGGCGGCACAGGCCGGACATCGACGCCTTGTTGGCCAGCCGGGCTTTCGGGGCCGAGCATTTTCCGAACCCCGACGACCGCGCCTTTCTGTCGCGCTTGCTGGCGCACCTGGGCATTGAAGAGCCCGGCAGCAGCACGGAATCTCCGCGGCCTGCGGATGCTGGCGTGCCGCTGACGGGACGCGAGCGGGAATTGATGCGGCTGGTCCAGTCGGGACTGAGCAACCCCGAGATCTGCGAGATCATGAATCTTAGCCGGAACACCGTCAAATGGCATCTCAAGAACATTTTCATCAAGCTCAATGTCCCGAACCGTACCGTCGCGGCCATGGTCTATTCCGAATGAACTGCGCTATTGATGGCAAGGCGGCGCGTGGCCGGCTCGATGGATGCGAATTCCTGGATCGGGGGCGCCGGTGTGATGGAACAGGTTGGTCTGGGATCAACCCGCTGCGAGGAGCTTCCCTGTGACCGACTTTTCTGGCCTGGAATTTCCGTTTGCCGAGCCGCCCGCCTATGGCGAGGTGCAGCCGATTGCGGAGGGGCTGTTGTGGGTCCGGATCCCGCTTCCCTATCTGCTGGACCATGTGAACGTGTTCCTGCTTCAGGATCATGACGGATGGGCGGTGGTGGACACGGGCATCCGCACGCCGGAAGCACTTGCCGTCTGGCGGTCCCTGCTCGCCGGTCCGCTGTCGGGGCTGCGGATCAGCCGGGTGGTCATCACGCATTACCATCCCGACCATATCGGTCTGGCCGGCTGGTTCCATGAACAGCATGGCGCCCAGCTTCTGACCAGCCTCAGCAGCTATGCGCTGGCTCAGCTGATCTCGCATGGGCGCAGCGAGCAGGCGGTGCGGCAGAACTTCGATTTCTTCCTGCGGCATGGAATGACCGCGGAAACCGCTGGTCTGGTCGCGATCCAAGGCAAGGAATACCTTCTGCGGGTTGCGCCCCTGCCCATGACCTTCCAGCGACTGGTCCATGGCGACAGCCTGGCCATCGGCGGCCGCAACTTTCGCGTCCTGACCGGGGACGGGCATGCGCCGGAACAGGTCATGCTGTATTGCGCCGAGGAAAGGCTGTTCCTGGCCGCCGACCAGGTGCTGGAAAAGATCAGCCCGAACATCAGTGTCGAGGCGATCGAACCGACCAGCGATCCGCTGGGGCATTTCCTGCGCAGCCTGCGGCTGATCGAGACCGAGATTCCGGACGACGTCCTGGTGCTGCCCGGGCATCGCCGCCCGTTCCGGGGGCTGCATGCCCGCTGCCGCGAATTGATTCGGCACCATGAAAACCGCTGCGATATCATCCTTGCTGCTTGCGCCGACCGCCCGCATTCGGCGGCCGAGCTGATCCCCATGCTGTTCCATCGCCAGCTCGACCCCCACCAGATGGGCTTCGCCTTCACCGAGACTCTCGCCCATGCCAACCGGCTGATCCGCCGCGGCCAGCTCGCCATCGTCGAAGAGCACGGCCGGAGCCTGCTGACCCTTGTGCGGTGACGCGCGAAGCCCGCGCGCAGGCCGTTAAGCATCAGCCCGGCTTGCATCCGCTGCGCGCGATCAGCCGTTCGGGCCGGCCCGCTGGGAAATCGCGGATTGCGGATCGTGACCAGGAAAAGTTCTTGCTTTCGGCGCTGAATATGGGAAGCTTCATAATAATATTATAGCTTAGAATAAGCCATGGCGGACTGGGGAGAGAGGTCCGGGAGGGGGAAACGTGAAACGTCTTGAAGGCCGAAGGGCAATCATCACCGGCGCGGGCAGCGGGATCGGCCGGGCCAGCGCGCTGCGGTTCGCGGCCGAGGGCGCGCTCGTGCTCGCCGCGGGCCGGCGCGAGGCTCCGTTGCAGGAAACCGCGGACCTGGTGCGCGCCGCAGGCGGCACCTGCATCGCCCATGTCGCGGACGCCGGCGACGAGGCTGCCGTCCAGGCCGCCATCGACCGCTGCGTCCAGGATCTGGGCGGGCTGGAGATCTTCTTCGCCAATGCCGGCAACACCGATTCCGTCACGCTTTTCACCGAACAGACCGTGGAACAATGGCAAGGCATGTTCCGCGACAACGTGATCCCGGCCTTCATCGCCTGCAAGCTCGCGGGCCGTTACATGGCCGCGCATGGCGGCGGGTCGATCATCCTGAACTCCTCGACCGGCTCGCTGCGGGCGCGGGGCGGGACCGAGGCCTATGGCGCGGCCAAGGCTGCGGTGAACCACCTGACGATGACGGCAGCCTGCGCCTTTGCCGGCCAGAAGGTGCGGGTGAACGCGATCCTGCCCGGCCTGACCGAGACGGGCCTGACCAAGCCCATGTTCGACTGGGCGCGCAATGCGGGCAAGGAGGACCGGCTGGGCAAGCTTACCCCGCTGCAGCGGCCGGGTCATGTCGATGACATGGCCGCCGTCGCAGCTTTCCTGGCCTCGGACGATTCGTCCTATATGGACGGCCAGCTGCTGCCGGTGGACGGGGGAATTTCCGCCACCCATCCGGCCGGAAAGTTCGTTTACTGAAACCGCCCCGGCGCTGCGCCCCACGCAAGCCGGGCGCAACCCGGTCTTCAGCGCGGCACAGAACGCTTGACGCGGCCGAATTTGCTATGCTTGGATATAGTAGTCGAGCGTATCATTTGCGGGAATCGCCAAACCGACATCCGCGCCGATTCCCCGGCAAGAGGAGGAAACCATGTCCGACGGATTCGATCTCGCGGCGCATGCCCGGGCCATGCGGACGGCTGGCTGGTGGCAGGACAGGACCTTCGACGATCTGCTGGAATCGGCGATCGCCGCAGCGCCGCTGAAAAAGGCCGTGGTCGCCTATCGCAAGGACCGGGGCTTCGACATTCCCGCCAAGGTGATGACCTATGCCGAACTGGGCGATGCGGTGGCGCAGGCGGCGGGATCGCTGCGGGCGCTGGGCATCGGCCGGGGCGACGTGATCGGGCTCATGCTGCCGAACTGGTGGGAATTCGTGGTCGCCGCCTTTGCCGCCTGCCGGATCGGCGCGGTGCCCAATCCGCTGATGCCCATCTTTCGCGAACGCGAATTGCGCTTCATGCTGGGCTTTGCCGAGACGAGGGCGATCCTGATCCCGAAAAGCTTTCGCGGCCACGACTTTCCGCAGATGATCGAGCGGCTGAGGCCCGAGCTTTCCGCGTTGCAGCATGTGATCGTCGTTGATGGCGACGGTCCGCAGTCCTTCGACCGGATCGTCATGAACTCCGGCGCCGCGCCGGTTCCGGCGGCCGCGGGCACGCCCGCCGACCCGGGCGAGATGGCGTTGCTGATGTATACCTCGGGCACCACCGGCGAGCCCAAGGGCGTGATGCATTGCTTCAACACCCAGGTCGCCTGCGTCACCGCGCTGGGCAACCGCCTCGGTCTGACGCCAGAGGACGTGCATTTCGCCGTCGCGCCCTTCGGGCACATGACCGGCTATACCGCGATGATGCTGCAGGGCATCCATTGCGGCGGCACGCTGGTGCTTCAGGACGTCTGGGAGCCCGAGGCCGGCGTCGCGATCATGGCCCGAGAGGGCGCAACCCATATGGCGGCCGCGACGCCCTTCCTGTCCGACATCTGCAACGTGATCGCCAAGGGCGGGCCGGTGCCGGGGCTGCGCACCTTCCTGTGCGGCGGCGCGCAGATCCCGCCCGTGGTCATCGAGCGCGCGCGGCAGATGATGAATCTGGGCGTGTCCTCGCTGTGGGGCATGTCCGAAAGCCTGGCGGGCAGCCTGACCGAACCGGAACGCGCGCAGGAAAAATCCGCCACCACCGACGGCCGCGCGGTCGAGGGGGTCGAACTGCTGATCGCCGACGCGGACTTGAACCCCCTGCCGCAGGGCGAGACCGGGCGGCTCTGGTTCCGCGGCGCGCAGCAGTTCCTGGGCTATTACAAGCGGCCGGGACTGGACGGCCGCGGGCCGGAAGGCTGGTTCGATACCGGCGACCTCGCCTATATGGACCCCGAGGGCTATATCCGCATCAACGGCCGGTCCAAGGACATCGTGATTCGCGGCGGCGAGAATATCCCGGTGGTCGAGATCGAGGCGATCCTCTATCGCCACCCCCGCGTCACCGATGCCGCGATCGTCGGCTATCCCGACCGGCGCATGGGCGAGCGGGCCTGCGCCTTCCTTGTGCTGGCCGACCGTGCGCCCTTTACCATGGAAGACTTGCGCGCCTGGATGGAAGGCAGCGGGGCGGCGAGGCAATACTGGCCCGAAGCGGTGGAGATCATCGAGACGATGCCCCGCAATGCCGCCGGCAAGATCCAGAAATTCCTGCTGAAGGAACAAGCGGCCAAATATGCCGCCATTTGAAACGCGCGCGGCGGGGGCGCCCTGATCCACCCCGCACCCTTGCAATCACCCGGGAAAGTGACATGGATTTCACACTGCCGCAGGCCGTCACCGACAAGCTGGCCGAACTGGACGCCTTCATCGAGGCCGAGATCAAGCCGCTGGAGCGCGAGAACATCCAGTTCTTCGACCACCGGCGCGAATATTACCGCACCGATTGGGAAAACGACGGTGCGCCCAGCAAGGAATGGCGCGCGCTGCTGTCGGAAATGGAGCGCCGCGCCGACAAGGCCGGGCACCTGCGGCTGTGCCTGCCGGAAAGCTGCGGCGGCAAGGCGGCGGGGAACCTGATGAACGCCGCGATCCGCGAACATCTGGCGGCCAAGGGGCTGGGGCTGCACAACGACCTCCAGGACGAGAACTCGATCGTCGGCAATTTTCCCATCGTGCCCGCCATCGCCAAATATGGCACCGAGGCGCAGAAGGTCTATATCGAGGGCATCATCACCGGTGAGCGCCACCTGAGCTTCGCGCTGACCGAGCCGCGCCACGGCTCGGACGCGACCTGGCTGGAAACCCGCGCGGTGCGGGACGGCGACCACTGGATCATCAACGGCCGCAAGCGCTGGAACAGCCAGGTCGGCCGCGCCGAGGCGAACCTGGTCTTTGCCCGCACCAGCGGCAAGGACGGCGAGGCCCGCGGCATCACCGCCTTCATCGTGCCGACCGATACGCCCGGCCACCGGATCGTGATGAACCATTGGACTTTCAACATGCCCACCGACCATTCCGAGGTCGAGCTGAAGGATGTCCGCGTGCCCGACAGCGCCATCCTGCATGTCGAGGGAGAGGGGCTGAAGATCGCCATGATGTTCATCCACGAAAACCGCATCCGCCAGGCGGCGGGCAGCGTGGGCGCCGCGCGCTATTGCATCCAGCAGGCGGTGACATACGCCAAAGAGCGGGTGCTGTTCGGCGAAGCCCTCGCCTCGCGCCAGGCGATCCAGTTCCCGCTGGCCGAGCTGCACGCCGAATGCGAGGTGGTGCGCAACTACGTCTTCCGCACCGCCTGGAAGATGGACCGGCAGGATCCCGCGACCATGTCGGACGAGGTCTCGATCTGCAACTACATGGCCAACAACCTGGTCTGCCGGGCGGCGGACTTCGCCATGCAGGTGCATGGCGGCCTGGGCTATTCCCGCCACATGCCGTTCGAGCACATCTACCGCCACCATCGGCGCTACAAGATCACCGAGGGCTCGGAAGAGGTGCAGAAGCGCCGCATCGCGCAGAAGCTGTTCGGCTTTGGCGGCAGGGGGGCGGAATGAGCGCGCAAGCCGCAGCCCATACCCCTGGCACCGATTTCGACATCGAGGCTCTGCGCGCGTTCCTGAACGGTTTCCTGGGGCAGGCGGTGCGCGATCTCACCGTCATGCCGACCACAGGGGGCATGTCGAACCCGACCTATTTCGTCACCGCCGACGGCTGGCGGGCGGTGCTGCGCAAGCAGCCGGGCATGAAGCTTGCCAAGTCCGCCCATGCCATCGACCGCGAGTTCCGGGTGATGGGGGCGCTTGGCGACAGCGCCGTCCCGGTGCCGCAGCTCTATCACTACGAGAAGGACGCTGGCCTGCTGGGCACGCCCTTCTACCTGATGGAGTGGCTCGACGGCCGGATCTTCACCGAATATTCGCTCCCTGGCATGGCGCCGGAACAGCGCGGCGCGATCTACGGCGCGATGGCCCGGACGATGGCGGCGATCCACAGCCTGGACTTCCGGGCCGCGGGCCTTGGCGATTTCGGCCGCCCCGGCAATTACTTCCAGCGTCAGATCAGCCGCTGGTCGCAGCTCTGGCAGCAATACCGCAAGGGTGATGACGACAATCCCGACCTAGACCGGATGCTGGGCTGGCTGGGCAGCCGCATCCCGGACAGCGCGCTTCTGGCGCTGTGCCACGGCGATTGCCGGATCGGCAACCTGATGTTCCACCCGACCGAGCCGCGCGTCATCGGCGTGCTGGACTGGGAGCTTTCGACGCTGGGCCATCCGCTGGTCGATGTCGCCTTCAATACGCAGGCCTGGCACATGGCCCCCGACGAAAATGGCGGCCTTCTGGGCCTCGACCTGGCGGCTGAGGGCATCCCGACCGAGGCGGATTACCTGGAGGGCTATTATTCCGAAGCCGGGACCACCGAGCGGATGACCGATTTCCATCGCGTCTTCGCCATGTTCCGCGCCGCGGTCGGCAGCGCCGGGGTCGCCTGGCGCGGCGAGCAGGGCAACAGCACGCTACCCGATTCCGCAAGCGTTGGCCGCAGGCTTGCCGCCGCCTATGCGCGCCGGGGGCTAGAGATCGCGGCCCGCAGCGGCCTGTAGAAGGGAACGCCATGATGATGACCATTGACGATGCCGTGGCAAAGCGCCGCTCCGTGCGCGGCTACCTGCCGGACGAGGTGCCGCAGGATATCCTGCGCGAGGTGCTGGGACTGGCCCAGCAGGCGCCTTCGAACTGCAATATCCAGCCTTGGATCACCCATGTCCTGTCGGGACCAAGCCTGCGCGGCCTTGGCCAGAAGATGGTGGCGGCAGCCCAGGCCGAGATCCCGCCGGACCCGGATTTCGCCGCAGACCGCAAGTTCGAGGGCGTCTATCGTGCGCGCCAGATCGATGCCGCCATGCAGCTTTACGGAGCGATGGGGATCGAGCGGCACGACCGGCCGCGCCGGGACTGGGCCTATCGCCGCAATCTCGATTTCTTCGGCGCGCCGCATGCGGCGCTGATCTTTCTGCACCATACGTTCGAAGAGCGCGAGGCGGTAGATCTGGGCATCTATGCGCAGACGCTGATGCTTCTGCTGACGTCGCGAGGGATCTCCTCCTGTGCGCAGGGGGCGCTGGGGCTGTATCCCACCATCGTCCGCGACCACCTCGGCCTGCCCGACACGCATCGACTGATCTTCGGCATCTCGTTCGGCTACGAGGATGCGGCGGTGTATGCCAACCGGGCGCGCGTCGGTCGCGCCGGACTGGATGAAGCGGTTGTTTTCCACCGCGACGGATATACGGCCTGACCGGCGACCGGATGCGACGATGGCCTGAGGAGAAGCGCATGACGGCACGGCTGGAAGGATGTGTGGCGCTGGTGACCGGCGCCTCGAGCGGGATTGGCGCGGCGGCGGCGGCCGAGCTTGCCGCGCAGGGCAGCAGGGTGGTTCTGGCCGCGCGGCGGGCCGGGCGGTTGGCCGAAGTCGCCGACCGGATCGCCGCGGCGGGGGGCGGGGTGCGCGTGCTGGAGGCCGACATTGCCCGGCGGGGCGTCCCCGCACAGCTGGTGGCGGATGCCGTCGCGGCCGAGGGGCGGCTGGACATCCTCATCAACGCCGCCGGCGTGATGCTGAATGGCAATTCGATCGATCGCCCGCTGTCCGAATGGGAGCAGATGGTCGATGTGAACCTGATGGCGCTTCTGGCGATCACCAAGGCGGCGCTGCCGCATCTGGTCGAGGCGGCCAAGGGGCCCCGCGGCGTGGCCGATGTGGTGAACGTCAGCTCTGTCGCGGGCCGGGTCGCGGCGGCGACGGCGGGCGTTTACAACGCCACGAAGTTCGGCGTCAACGGCTTCAGCGAGGCGTTGCGGCAAGAGTTCGCCCGGCGCAATGTCCGCGTTTCGGTCGTCGAGCCCGGCGCCGTGCGGACCGAGCTGTTCGGCCATCAGGCGCCGGTTGCGCAAGCCCGGCTGTCGCGCATCCTGGCGGACGTGGAATACCTGCACCCCGAGGACGTGGCCGAAACCATTGCCCATATCATCACCCGTCCCCGCCGCGTCGCGCTGGCCGAGGTGGTGGTCCGGCCCACCGATCATATCTGATCCGCGGGGCGCCGCGCTCTTGCAACAACGAAATCGCGCGGCGCAGGCCGGGCGGTGCCGCAAGGATGGGCGGCACATCGCGAAATGCCCCCGGTTCGCGTTCCGGCAAGTAGGGCGAGCCTCGAAAGGCTCGCCCCCGATCCGCGCGAGACAAGAGGGAACTTACTGCGCGGCCCGGTTCAGTTCGGAACGGAAGAAATCCAGCATCTCCTGCGGATTCTCCAGCCCGGCGGTCTTGGCCTTTTCCAACCATTCGGCGGTCAGCGGCGCCACCCGCTCCTGCATCCTGGCCAGCTCTGCGTCGGCCATGCGATTCACGGTCATGCCCTTGGCCTGCATCTTGGCGATGGCGGCCTCGGTTTCCTTGCGGTGCAGGTCGCCCGATATCCTGGCGACCACTGCGCCCGAGACCTTGCGGATCGCCTGCTGGTCTGCCTCGGAAATCCTGCCCCAGGCGTCGGGGTTGACCGAGACCAGCACCGTGGTCGAGCCGAGGCTGCCCGGCACGAAGGTCATCGTGTTCAGCACGTCGTCCAGCTTGAAGCCCAGCAGCGCGTCGGGGGGCGTGGTCGCGCCGTCAATCACCCGGCCGGACGCCAGCTCATAGACCTCGGACACCGGCTTGTTGACCGGCGTGCCGTCCATCAGTTCAACGATGCGGGTCAGCGAGGGGCTGGAGGTGCGGATCTTGGCACCGGCCCAGTTGTCCACCAGCGACAGGTCGCGCCCGGTGGTGAAGACGTGGAACACGCCGGTCTGGAACATGGCCAGCGGGACGACATCGGGGAACACGTCCCTGTCGGCCAGGAACTTCTCGTAGGTCGCCCAGACGGCGGGCGAGGTGCGCGTTTCGTCGTCGCTGGCAAAGGGCAGTTCCATCCCCTCGACCAGCGGGAAGCGACCCGGGGCATAGCTCAGCACCATCAGCGACATGTCCGCCATCCCGTCGGCCACCACGTCGTATTGCGAGGCGACGCTGCCCACGACCTTGGGGCTTTTCTGGATCTTCACCCGGCCCTCGGTCGCCTGCTCGATGGCGGCGATCCACGGCTCCATCAACTCGACGTCCAGCGCATAGCCGGCGGGCAGCCAGTTGGAATAGCGCAAGGTGACCTCCTGCGCCTGGGCCGCCGCGACGCCGGCCGCCAGCACGAGACCGGCGAAAATGCCGGCGCGGTTGAAAAACGACATTCGATACTCCCTGTTTATTGCCGCCCGGGGGGCGGATGATAAGGTCTGCCTCGTCCGGGCAGACCACCCGTCGAGTCAGATCTTGCGCTTGTGCCCAACCCAGTAGGGATCGCGCAGCAGGTTCTTCATCACGGTATTCTTGGGCGCCAGCGGCAGCGGCTCCGCGCGGAACTCGACCGATTTGGGGCATTTGTAGCCGCCGATCAGGCTGCGGCAATGCGCGATCAGCTCCGCCTCGGTGGTGGTCGCGCCGGGTTTCAGGACGACGACGGCATGAACCTGCTCGCCCCATTCCTCGGACGGGATGCCGATCACCGCCGCCTCGTGGATGGCGGGATGCTGGAACAGCGCCCGCTCGACTTCGATCGAATAGACGTTCTCGCCGCCGGTGACGATCATGTCCTTCACGCGGTCGGCGACATAGAGATAGCCGTCCTCGTCCAGATAGCCGGCATCGCCGGAATACATCCAGCCGTCGCGCAGCACCTCGGCCGTCTGCTCGGGCTTGCCCAGGTAGCCCATCATCAGATAGTCCGAACGCATGGCGATCTCGCCCAGCTGGCGGGGTGGCAGGGTCTCGCCGTCGGGCGAGACGATCTTGACCTCGACCCCGGGCCCCGGCTGGCCGCAAGAGCGGATCCGCTCGGCCTTGGGGCCGCTGAAGACGTGGTCGCGCCAGCGCAGCATGGTGGCGAAGCCGCCGGTTTCGGTCATGCCGTAGATCTGGTAGAAGCGCAGGTGCGGCAGTTTCGCCGCCGCCGCGGCCATCAGCGCCTCGGGCATGGGCGAGCCGCCATAGACGCAGGTGCGCAGGCTCGACAGGTCATACTTGTCGAAATCGGGATGGCTGATGAGCATGTTGACGATGGTGGGCACCATCACTGCGTTCGAGACCTTGTGCGCGTGGATGGCCTGCATCATCGTCAGCGGCTCGAACTTGGGCAACACGACATGGGTGCCGCCGGCCATGGTGATGTAATGCACCGGGCTCGCGCCCGAGAAATGGAAGAAGCCGCCGACATAGGCAAAGCTCAGATCCTCGACATCCGGGATCATCGCCAGCCAGGCGGTTGCGGCATGGCCAAGCGCGGCATGGCTGAGTGCGACGCCCTTGGGCTGGCCGGTGGTGCCGCCGGTGTAGAACACGGCATAGAGGTCGTCCCCCTTGCGGTCGGCATCCGCCACCGGCTCGTGGCTGGCGATCAGGTCCTCATAGGACAGCATCCCCTCGGGCGTGGGGGCGTCGCCGATATGGATCACGGCCTTGAGCCCGGGGAACTCGCGGCGCAATTGCTGGCCCTGCTCGGCGAAGGTGTCGTCCACGCAGAGGATCGCCGCACCGCAATCCTGCAGCGCATAGAGGTTTTCCTGCGCCGACCAGCGGACATTCATCGGTGCGAAGCAGCCGCCCGCCCAGGGCACCGCGTAGAACAGCTCCAGGTAGTTGTCCGAGTTCATTGCCAGCGTGGCGACGAAGCCACCGTTTTCCAGACCCAGCCTGCGCAACGCCGCCGCCATGCGCGGTATGCGGTCACCCAGCTCGTGCCAGTGGCGCTTGCGGGTCCCGCAGACCGTGGCGACGCCTTGCGGGTTGCGATGCACCGCCTGTTTCAGCAGCAGCGTTCCCTGCATCTCGTCCTCCTCCCTCTCTCGTTCACGACATACTCATCGACATTCCGGCGCCGGCATCCCGGCCGGGCCTGCACCTGTCTTCCTCCTCAAGAAGGCGCGGTTCCCCAGCGGCGGACCGATCATTGCGCCGGCTTGCCAAATTTGTTTCGCAATATTACTGTATGATAGAGAATATAAAACGCAAGCATCGTTTTGGGACGCGCGCCCGCGGGACAATTCCAGCGTCCGGTCGCTGCGCCCGTGGCGTTTGCTTCGCAAGAGGAGGGAGACTGCCATGACAGGACCGCTGTCCGATCTGCGGATCGTCGAGTTTTCGGGCCAGGGACCGGGGCCGTTCGCCGGCGGGCTGCTGGCCGATTTCGGCGCCGATGTGATTCGCATCGACCGCCCGGCCGAGCCGCTGCTGCCGCCGAAATACGACTTCTACAACCGCAACAAGCGGTCCATCGCGCTGGACCTGAAATCCCCCGCTGGGCACCAGGCCGCGCTGGCGCTGATCGCGGCCGCCGACGTGTTGATCGAAGGTTACCGCCCCGGCGTGATGGACAAGCTGGGCCTTGGCTACGACGCCTGCGCCGCGGCCAACCCGCGCATCGTCTACGGCTCGATGACCGGCTGGGGCCAGGACGGCCCGATGGCAAGGGAGGCGGGGCACGACATCAACTATCTGGCGCTGACCGGGGCGCTTGATGCCATCGGCTATCCCGACCGGCCGCCGGCACCGCCGCTGAACCTGGTGGCGGACCTGGGCGGCGGCGGGATGTATCTTGCCTTCGGCATCCTTGCCGCGGTGCACGAAGCCCGGCGCTCGGGACAGGGGCAAAGGGTGGATGCGGCGATGATCGACGGGGTGTCGCATCTGATGTCCGCCTTCATGGCCTTCACTCAGCAGGGTACCTGGACCGAGCGCCGGGCCGACAATATCGTGGACGGCGGCTCGCCCGACTATGGCTGCTATGAGACGGCGGATGGCAAGCATGTCGCCGTCGGTGCGATCGAGCCGCAGTTCTATGCCGCGCTCCTGGACGTGCTGGGCTTTGACCCGGCGGCCATTCCGGACCGCACGGACCGGGCCAACTGGCCGGCGCTGAAGCAGCTTTTCGCCGAACGCTTCCGGCAGCGGACCCGTGCCGAATGGGAGACGGCGATGGCTGGCCGCGACGCCTGTTTCTCGCCGGTGCTGAGCATCGCCGAGGCCTGGGCGCATCCGCAGATGCAGGCGCGCGGAGTGCATGCCAAATTCGACGGGCTGGTGCATCCGGCACCCGCGCCGCGGTTGTCGCGGACGCCGGGCAGCCTGCGCCGCGCCACGCCGGCGCCGGGGGAAAACAGCCGCGAGATCTGCGCCGATTGGGGCCTGCCGCAGGCGTTGTGCGAGCGGCTGGAGCGCGAGGCGGGGACGCTCCGGTCCGCAGTCGGGGCCGGCTGACGGCATGGCGATCGTCCCCGACCGGGCGCTGGCGCTTCGGATTCCCGAACTGGCGCAGAACTATACCGAGCGCGATGCCATCCTTTATGCGCTTGGCATCGGGATCGGACATGACAGCACCGATCCGGGACAACTGGGCTTTGTCTACGAACAGGGATTGAAGGCGGTTCCCACCATGGCGGTGGTCTTGGGCGAAACCATGGATTGGGTCCATGATCCCGGCCTGGGGATGGACGTGAACCAGTCTCTTCACGGCGAGGAGCGGGTGATCTTGCACCGCCCGCTTGCGCCGCAGGGGCGAGTCGTCGGGCAAACGCGGGTGATCGGCCTGGCCGACAAGGGCCCGGGCCGCGGCGCGCTGGTCCACAGCCGCAAGGAACTGCGCGATGCCGGGACCGGCGCGTTGATCGCAACCACGCTGCGCACCGCCTTTGCCCGCGCCGACGGCGGCTTCGGCGGCCTGCATGGCGAAAGTCCCGCGCCCTTGCCCGCCGTCCCCGACCGGGCGCCGGACCTGTTCTGCGATCTGCCCACCCTGCAGCAATCGGCGCTGATCTATCGGTTGAGCGGCGACCGCATCCCGCTTCATGCCGATCCGGCCGTGGCGCGCGCGGCCGGGTTCGAGCGGCCGATCCTGCATGGGCTGTGCAGCCTCGGCATCGCCTGCCATGCCATTCTGCGGCTGGTCTGCGGCTACGATCCCGACCGCATCGCCGAGATCGGCTGTCGGTTCAGCGCCCCGGTCTATCCGGGCGAGACGCTGCGGGTCGAGTTGTGGCGCGCGGGGCGGGCGGTTCATTTCCGCGCCTTGGTGGCGGAACGTCAGGCGGTTGTCCTGAGCAACGGCCATGCGACGTTGCGCGAGTGAATGGAGAAGCGAATGACGAAACCCTTGCTGGGCAAGACGGCCATCGTGACCGGCGCGGCGCGCGGCATCGGCCGGGCCTATGCCCTGCGGCTGGCGCGGCTGGGCGCCAATGTGGTGGTGGCCGACCTGAACATGCAGGGCGCGGCCAGGATCGGCGAGGAACTGACCGCCGAAACCGTGATGGCCGAAGTCGAGGCGCGCGGTTCCCGTGCGCTGGGGGTCGAGGGCGACCTGAGGAAGCCCGAGACCGTCGAGCGGCTGTTCCGGGAAACCGTCGACGCTTTCGGCGGCGTGGACATTCTGGTCAACAATGCCGGGGCGGGCGTCTATCGCCACGAGGGCCCACTGCCCAGCCAGACCACACAGGAGGGCTTTGACTTCCTGGTGGATGTGAACCTGCGATCCTGCGTGATGTGCTGCCAGGCCGCCGTGCCGATCATGGCGGCCAAGGGGGCGGGGGTGATCGTCAACATCTCGTCCCAGACCGCGCTGGAGCCGCTGAAGGGCGGGGCGATGGCGATCTATGGCGCGGCCAAGTCGGCGGTGAATACCTATACGCGCAATCTGGCCGCCGAGCTGGGACCCAAGGGCATCCGGGTGAACGCCATCGCGCCGGGCATCACGCTGACCGCGCGGCTGATGAAGCTGGACTCCGAAACCGGCGTCGGCACGCCCGAACAGCTAGAGGCCATCGCGCTGCGCCGTTTCGCCACGCCCGAGGATATGGCGAACGTGCTGGAATTCCTGGTCGGCGGCCTGTCCGGCTATGTGACCGGACAGGTCATCTCGGTCTGCGGCGGGGCGGTGCTGACGCCCAGCTAGGGGCGTACGCCCCGGACAAAGGCCGCGACCTCGCCCCGCTGGCAAAGCTCGATGACGGTGCCGTGCCCCCCACCCTTGGTGATCCAGCCCCGGCGTAGCGGCAGGTTCGGGGTCTGCGGCTGGTCGTAGACCTTGAGTCCGCGGGCGCGATATTCGGCGATGGCGGCGTCGAGGTCCTCGACCTCCAGCGCCACCACGACGTCGCCGTGCCGCAATTCGGTCTTGCCCGAGGCTTCGACCAGTTCGATGACCGGCCCATGCGGATTGTCGAAGAATGCCAACCGCAGCCCCAGTTCGGGAATCAGGCGAATGACCGGTTCGCCCAGCCCCAGCATATTGCCGTAGAATTCCACAGCGGGCTCCAGCGCGGCCACCGCGATTCCGATATGGTCCAGGACTGGCGTCATTTTTCTTGTCTCGATATGGTTTGCTTGCTTATCATGCATAACTTAAGAATGGCATTGGATCAACAATCGGCGACGGAAGGGCACTAGAAAATAGACCAGGCGATCAACCGGCAATGGTTCCAGGCGGGGCCGCTGACCAAAACCGGCAAGCTGAACGTGCGCCGGGGTAGCCCGATGGCGAACGAGAGGCCGTCGTGACCATGGCGGCGGACCGGGGCCGCGTCCTGCCCACCTCAGCCTCACCTGCCGCCATCATCTATCTGGCGGCCGGGAATTTCGTCGTCGGCACCAGCGGCTTTGTGGTCGTCAGCATCCTGCCCGAAATCACCGCCGGGCTGGGCATCAGCCTGGCCCAAGGGGCGCTGCTGTTCACCATCTATGCGGGAGCCTATGCCATCGGCTCGCCGCTGCTCATCTCGGCGACGGGGCGGATCGGGCGGCGGCGCTTGCTGCTGATTGCCATTGCGACGGTGGTAGTTTCGGCGCTGGTGTGCGCGCTCACGCGCTCGTTCGGGGCGATGCTGGCGGCCCGGGCGGCGGCGGCTTTCGGTGGCGGCCTTTATACGCCGGTCGCCGCTTCCGTAGTCTTCGCCACGGTGCCCGAGGCGCGGCGGGGCCGGGCGCTGGGTTTCGTCTTTGCCGGGCTCCAGCTTTCACAGGCGGCCGGATTGCCTCTGGGTGTGATGATCGCGCAGCAACTGGACTGGCCCGCCGCCTTCCTGACCGTGGCCGGTCTGGGCGCGCTGTCGGCGGCAGGGCTCTGGTGGGCGCTGCCACGGGGTGTAGCGGTGCCGGTGACGTCGCTGCGCACGCTGCTGGACGCCGGGCGCGACCTCAGGACGCTGCTGGCCGTGTCGATCATGGCGCTGCACGCCTGCGCATTGATCCTGTGCTACGGGCTGATCGCGCCGCTGGTCATGCGGCATGGCGGCAATGTCGGGCTGGCGATCGGCGCCTTCGGTATCGGCGGGGTAATCGCCGGGGTGACGATGGGCCGTGTCACTCAGGCGCTTGGCGCAAGGCGGGCGCGGATGATCGCCCTGGCCTCGCAGGTGGCGATCCTGCCGGTGCTTTCGCTGCCCTTGATCGGCATCGCGCCGCTGCCGGGATGGCTGTTGATCGTGCAGGCGTTGCTGTGGCATCTGCTGGCCGGCGGCATGATGATCCCACAGCAGATCCTGCTGATGCAGCGCAATGCCGAGCGTGGTGCACTGGTGCTTGGTCTCAACGCCACGATGAATTATTTGGGCTTTGCGTTGGGTTCGGGTCTGGGCGGACTTGTCGTGGCGGGACTGGGCTATGACTGGCTGGGTCTGGCCGGAGGCACGATAGCGGGGCTGGCGGTAGTCGTCTCGATCCAGAGCGAGCGGCTTTATCGCCGTGCGGGACTGTGATCCCGCCACCGCGGCAAATAATCGTTGCGCCACATGACGGGGAATCTAGTATAGATGCGCATTATATGCGTCAGTCCCTCTTGGGGAAATGTCACCAGGCCGGCCTTGGGCCCGCCGCAGCACCAGAGAGATCCGAATGCCCTACAACTCCGTATATGCACCCGGCCTGTTCAAGGACCAGACAATCATCGTCACCGGCGGCGGCAGCGGCATCGGCCGCTGCACCGCGCATGAACTGGCGCATCTGGGTGCGCAGGTGGTGATCGTTGGCCGCAATCCCGAAAAGCTGGAAACCGTCCGGCAAGAGATCATCGAGGACGGCGGCAAGGTCCATGCCGCGACCTGCGACATCCGCGACGAAACCCAGGTGATCGGCCTGATCGACCAGACGCTGGAGCGTTTTGGCGCCATCAACGCGCTGGTCAACAACGCCGGCGGGCAATACCGGGCCGAACTCAAGACCATCTCGACCAAGGGGTTCGAGGCGGTGGTCCGCAACAACCTGACCGGGGGCTTCATTTTCATGCGGGAAATCTACAACCGCTGGATGGAGGCAAACGGCGGCGCCATCGTCAATGTCATCGCGGATATCTGGAACGGCTGGCCCGAGATGGGGCATTCCGGCGCTTCGCGCGGGGGCATGTGGACCCTGACCGAAACCGCGGCCTGCGAATGGGCGCATTCCGGCGTGCGGGTGAATGCAGTGGCGCCGGGCGGGATCGCGTCCTCGGGTTTCGACCAATACGCCCCCGAGATCACCGAGCGGATCCTGGCCTATCCGGCGCAGGTGCCGCTGCCGCGCTATGGCACCGAATCGGAAATCTCGGCCGCGATCACTTATCTGCTGTCGCCCGCGGCGGCCTATGTGACCGGCAGTTGCCTGCGCGTCGACGGCGGCGCGCCGAACCGCCGGCAGACCTGGACTCAGGATTATCCGGCGACCAATATCCCCGAATACAACGGCTTCCACCGCGCCGTGCAGCCGCAGATCCTCAAGAACCGGGGTTGAGTCCGGCCGCAGCATCAGGAACAGGGCCCCGCTAATTGTCGGGGCCCTTGTGTTCCGGAGGGCAGTTAAGAGTGGCGCTTATTGAAGCAATATATACCATATGCTTGCAAATCGGTGGGAGAGTGCCGTTTGCCTTCGTGACCCATGGGAGGGGACACATGACATTCATATCCAGACACCTGCTGCCGGGCATTCTGCTGGCGGCCACGGTCTCGGCGGTCGGACCGGCCCAAGCGGAATCGATAACCTTGCGCTATTCGCAATGGCTGCCGGCGTCCTATCCGCTGCATGCCGAGATCATCGCGCCCTGGTTCGAGGAGATCTCGCGCGTGACCGAGGGCAGGGTGATCATCGTCCCGACGCCGAAAGTCGTCGGTGCCGTGGCCGGGCAATATGACGTGCTGGCGGACGGGCTTGCCGATGTGGCGCTGGTGGTGCCCGGCTATACGCCGGGGCGCTTTCCGCTGTCCGAGGGGCTGGAACTTCCATTCCTGGGCGACGATCCGCGCGTTTCGATGCCGGTCAGCTACCGCACCTATGAAGCCTATCTGGAGCCAACGGGGCTGTTCAAGGAGATCGTGCCGCTGGCCGTGTTCACCGGCAATCCGGCCCATATCGCGCTGCGCTCGGGCGAGGTGGCGGCCTTGTCCGATCTAGCAGGGAAAAAGCTGCGCAGCCCGCAGCAGGCGGCCTCGGCCTCGATCGACCTCTTGGAAGCGGTGCCGGTGTCGAAGCCGATGTCCGAAGTCTATGAGCTTGCCTCCAGCGGCGCGATCGACGGTGGTATCATTCCTCCTGACACCCTGCTGAGCTTCAAGCTGGCGGGCACGATGAAGGAATATGTGCTGGTGCCGGGCGGGGTGGTGAATACCGTCAACATGCTGGCCTTCAGCCACGAGGCCTGGGACCGTATCTCGCCGCAGGACCAGGCGGCGATCCGCGAGGTCTCGGGATTGGCGCTGGTCACGAAGATGGGCGAGGTCTATGCACGATCGCTTTCCGATGCGCTGGCGGCGATGCCGGGCGAGGGTGTGCGGGTGCAAACTCTGCCAGAAAGCTTTGTCGCGGCATTGAAAGAGCGGCTGGAGCCGATCCGCACCGACTGGTTCGACGTGGCACGGAAATCCGGGCTGGAAGACCCCGAGGCGATGGTCCGCTTTTTCGAAACCGAATATGTGGCGGGAAAAGCGGCACAATAGGGCAAAAGGCGCGATCCGGCGCATCTTCAGGCGATGCCTGGGCCGCCGCTTGGCTTAACGGCTGAGGCCGTGCTTTGCGACGCAGTCTCTTGCAGCGCGGTTCACAGTGATTTCGGTCAAGAAGGCCGTGACCGTGACGCGGGGATCGGCGCGGCAAGGCGCCGATCCGCAAGGCCATGGGCCGGAAGCCATGCTTTCAGCGCCGGTCGTGTTCGGCTTTCATGGCCTTGGCGATGATGGTCTTCATGATCTCGATCGAGCCGCCGGCGATCTTGGTGATCCGTGCATCGGCATAGGCGCGACAGATCGGATATTCCCACATGTAACCCCAACCGCCGAACAGTTGCAGGCATTCGTCGGCCGCCTTGCAGTGCAGTTCGGTCGTATACATCTTGGCCATCGCCGCATCGACCGGGTCCAGCTTGCCCTGCATGAACAGCTCGATGCACTTGTCGGTAAACACCCGGGCCAGCGTGGCCTGGGTCTTCAACTCCGCCAGCTTGAACTGGGTGTTCTGGAAGTCGAAGATCGTCTTGCCGAAGGCTTCGCGCTGCGTGGTATAGTCCAGCGTCCATTCGATGATCGTCTCGGCCACGGTGGCCGAGCGGATGGCCTGCGCCAGCCGCTCCTGGCTCAGCTTGGTCATCATCAGGGAAAAACCGTCGCCCTCGCCGCCCAGCATGTTCGAGGCGGGAACGCGCACGTTGTCGAAGAACAGCTCGGACGTGTCCTGCGCGTGCATCCCCAGCTTTTCCAGGTTGCGGCCGCGGCGGAAGCCTTCGCGGTCGCCTTCGATCAGGAACAGGGTGACGCCCTTGGCCCCGGCGTCGCGGTCGGTCTTGGTGGCGCAGACCAGCACGTCGGCATGCTGCCCATTCGAGATGAAGACCTTCTGGCCGTTGATGACGAAATCGTCGCCGTCGCGGGTGGCGCGGGTGCGAATGGCCTTGAGGTCAGAACCCGCATGGGGTTCGGTCATGCCAAGCGCGCCGATCCATTCCCCCGTGACCATCTTAGGCAGGAACCTGCGCTTCTGCTCTTCGGTGCCGAAGGACAGGATATAGGTCGCCACCAGGTCGGTGTGGATCAGGAAGCCAGGCCCCGAGGCGCCGGCACGCCACAGTTCCTCGAACACCACAACGTCGAACAGGTAGTCGAGGCCCAGCCCTCCGTATTCTTCCGGCACGGTGCAGCACAGCAGACCCTGTTCGCCGGCCTTCAGCCAAAGTTCGCGCGGGACGATGCCGTCCCTTTCCCATTGCGCATGATGGGGCGTGATCTCTTTCTCGACGAAACGCCTGACGGTGGCGCGGAAAAGCTCGTGTTCCTCGTTGAACAGGCTGCGTTCGATCATGTTGGTTCCTCTCTGGTGGCGAGTGCCGCAAGGTCGTGCCGGACGGCGGGATCAGTTTTGCGCCAGCTTGGCCCGGTGTTGCGGGGCGGCAATGGCAGTCAGTCTTTCGCGGCGCTGCGCCTGGCTTGCCGCACGCAGGTCCGCAATGCCGTATTCGGTGACGACCATATCGGTGTCGAACCGGCCCAGGGAGATCGGTCCGGTCGCCCGCCCGGCCGATACGATGCGGCTGACCCTGCCGCCGGCGGCGGTCGCCGGCAGCACGACAAGGCGCAGCCCCTGCAATCCGCGGGCACCGGCCGCGAAATCCGAAGCCCCGCCGGGGCCGGAAACCAGGCCCCTGGGGGTGGCTTCGGCATAGCTGTTGCCGGCCAGATCCACCTCGATGGCCGAATTGATGGTCACGAGGCGTCCGATGGCCGCCAGCTGCGCGACGTCATGCGTGATCGAGGGCGGGGCAAAGCGGAACTCCGGCCGCCCCACGGCCTCGTAAAGCCGGCTGTTGCCGATAGCGACCCCGGCGCGGATCGGCGCATCCTGGCGCAGGGCGCCGGCTTCCAGCAGATCCAGCGTCGAGTTGCCGATCAGTCCGGAATGGACAGACAGGTTCCGGTGGTCGGTCAGGCCGCGCAGGACGGCCTCGGGCGTGCGGCCCAGGCCCGCCTGGATTGTCGCGCCCTCGGGCACCATTTCGCCGGCAAGCGTGGCGATGCGGGCCGACACCTCGTCCATGCCGGGGTCCGAGACCGGCAGCGGCGCTTCGCCCTCGATCACGGCATGGAAGCGGTCGAAGGGGATGGACCAGCCGTTGGTCCGCGGCACCAGCGGGTTGATATGGGCGATGATCCGCGGAATCCGCGGCCATATGTCGGCAATGAAGTCATTGACCGGGCCAAGGCTGCACATGCCCTGTTCGTCCGGGGGCGAGACCATGACCAGGGCCGCATCGGGCGGGTTCGCCGCCAGATGCAGCCGGATCTCGCGATAGCAGAACGGCAGGAAATCCACCTGCGCCTCATGGCCCGAGAACTCGGGCATCATGAAATAGCTTTCAACCCGCGCGCCCGCCGCCAGCAGCCCGGCCAGCCGGTTCAGGCCGGGCACGAAGATGCCGGTGAAGGTCAGGCCGCGCAGGTCCGCGGCCTCCAACCCGTCGCGGATCAGGGCGCTTTCCCCCGAACAGGCATGAAGCCAGATCCGGGCGCCGGCAGGGAGATGGCCGGCCAGGTCGCGCGAACCGATCAGCAAGGGTGCCATGACCGTTCCCGCCTTATTCCACGAACTTGTAGAAATCGGGCTTGCGCTTTTCGTTGAAGGCATTGACGCCTTCCTGCGATTCCGGCGTCGCGTAATACAGCTTGACCGCATGCAGGGCGAGGTTCGAGATGCCCCGGATCGAGTCGCTGTCGGCGTTGAACGACCGCTTCAGGAAGGCCAGCGCGGTAGGCGAGCGTTCCGCCAGCGTATCGGTCCATTGCGTGACGGCGGCATCCAGCTCCTCGAGCGGCACGACCTTGTTCACCAGGCCGTAGCCCATGGCGTCGCGGGCCGAGATGCGGTCGTTGAGATACCAGATCTCGCGCGCCTTCTTGTCGCCGACGATGCGGGCCAGCATGCAGGTGCCCCAGCCGGCGTCGAACGAGCCGACCTTCGGACCCACCTGGCCGAACATGGCGTTTTCCGAGGCGATGGTCAGGTCGCACAGCGTCGCCAGGACGTTGCCGCCGCCGATGGCAAAGCCGTTCACCCGGGCGATCACCGGCTTCGGCACGTCGCGGATCAGGCTTTGCAGCTCGTCGATGGGCAGGCCGACGACGCCGCGGCCGTCATAATTGCCCTCATGCGCCGACTGGTCGCCGCCGGTGCAGAACGCCTTGTCGCCGGCGCCGGTAATGACGATCGACGCCACGTCCTTGTTGTTTCCCGCAAGCTGCAGCGCCTGGATCATTTCCTCCAGCGTCTGGCCGCGGAAGGCGTTATAGACTTTCGGACGGTTGATGATGATCCAGGCCGCGCGACCGCGGACCTCGTAGATGATGTCCTCGAAAGCGGGTATGTTTGCCATGGTCTCTTCCTCCAGTTACGCAAGGCTGCGGTTGCGCTTGCTTGTCACGACTATCGTTCACATGCACATCATGAACAGGCATCTTGTCCTGCGATCCTCGGGCGAGGGCTGCGCAGGACGGAATTCGTCCGGCTCAGAACTTCCCTGTGAGTTCCGGGACGGTGGTGAACAGGTCTCCGACCAGGCCGTAGTCGGCGATCTGGAAGATCGGCGCCTCCTCGTCCTTGTTGATCGCAACGATCACCTTGCTGTCCTTCATCCCCGCCAGGTGCTGGATCGCGCCGGAGATGCCCACCGCCACGTAAAGCTCGGGCGCCACCACCTTGCCGGTCTGGCCGACCTGCCAGTCGTTCGGGGCGTAGCCACTGTCCACCGCCGCGCGCGAGGCGCCCACCGCGGCGCCGAGCTTGTCGGCAAGCGCCTCGATGATGGCAAAGCTCTCCTTCGAGCCCAGGCCCCGGCCGCCCGAGACCACCCGCTTGGCCGAGGTCAGTTCGGGGCGGTCGCTCTCGGCCACCTCGTCGGCAACCCAGGCCGACAGGCCGGGATCGGCGGCGGCGGCGGTCTCGGCCACGCTGGCCGAACCGCCCTCGGGGGCCGCGTCGAAGCTCGCGGTGCGGATGGTGAAG
>NZ_VCBQ01000290.1:0-783 GCF_006386455.1 Paracoccus sp. FO-3
GGCGCGCGCATCGCCGGCACCGTCGGCCTGCCGCTGCCCGGCACCGAGATCATCGTCACCGACCCGGAAACCGGCGTGGAACTGCCGCGGGGCGAGATCGGCATGATCGAGGTGCGCGGCCCGAACGTGTTCAAGGGCTATTGGCGCTTGCCGGAAAAGACCGCCGCCGAGCTGCGCGAGAACGGCTTCTTCATCACCGGCGACCTGGGGAAATTCGACGAGCGCGGCTATCTGCACATCGTCGGCCGCGGCAAGGATTTGATCATCACCGGCGGCTACAATGTCTATCCCAAGGAGGTCGAGGCCGAGATCGACGCGCTGCCCGGCGTGGTCGAATCTGCCGTGATCGGCCTTCCGCATGGCGATTTCGGCGAGGGGGTTACGGCGGTCGTGGTCCCGACCGGCAGTCCGGCGCTGGCCGAGGCGGGGGTGCTGGCGGCGCTGGCAGGGCGGCTGGCCAGGTTCAAGCAGCCCAAGCGCGTGCTCTTCGTCGAGGAACTGCCGCGCAACACCATGGGCAAGGTGCAAAAGAACCTGCTGCGCCAGCGCTTCGCCGGGCTCTACGACCAGCCGGAAGGGTGCTGAAGGCCTGACAGGGCGCGGCCTGCGGTCGCCAGGCCGTCTCCGTCTTCCCGGGCATGAAAATCTTCGGGTAAAGGACCGGGGGAGGGCTGTGGCCTCTGCCAGGAAAAGCGCATGGCCTTGCATGGGCCCTGGGCCGGCCCGTCCTTTCCCGACAGGTTCCCGGCCCCACCCCGGCCCCAGCCCGGCCCGGTGCGGCCC
>NZ_VCBQ01000291.1:0-770 GCF_006386455.1 Paracoccus sp. FO-3
GACCTGCATATCCACGACCTCGACATGCTGGCCGGCTATTGCGCCGGCTGGTCGCTGCGCACCTTGCTGACCGAGGGGTTCAACGGCGTCCTCGGCAAGGTCGAGGCCGGGCCGCCGAAGCGCCTGTCCAGCGCCATCGGCCAGATCGTGAACTTCCTGGGCACGCTGCAGAACGAATGGGCCGGCGCGCAGGCCTTCAGTTCCTTCGACACCTATATGGCCCCCTTCATCCGCAAGGATGGCTTGGGCTATGCCGAGGTGCGGCAGGCCATGCAGGAGCTGATCTTCAACCTCAACGTCCCCTCGCGCTGGGGCACGCAGACCCCGTTCACCAACCTGACCTTCGACTGGGTCTGCCCCGAGGATCTGCGCGACCAGGTGCCGGTCATCGGCGGGCAGCCGATGAATTTCACCTATGGCGCCTTGCAGGCCGAGATGGACATGATCAACCGCGCCTATATCGAGGTGATGGCGCGCGGCGACGAAAAGGGCCGGGTCTTCACCTTTCCGATCCCGACCTACAACATCACGCCGGACTTTCCCTGGGACAGCGAGAACGCCAAGCTGCTGTTCGCGATGACGGCGAAATACGGCCTGCCCTATTTCCAGAACTTCCTGAACTCGGACCTCAAGCCGAACATGGTGCGGTCCATGTGCTGCCGGCTGCAACTGGACCTGACCGAGCTGCTGAAACGCGGCAACGGCCTGTTCGGCAGCGCCGAGCAGACCGGCTCGCTGGGCGTCGTCACCGTCAACTGCGCGCGGCTGGG
>NZ_VCBQ01000292.1:0-706 GCF_006386455.1 Paracoccus sp. FO-3
CCCCCGGTTTGCGCGACGGCTGGGGTTTGGGGGCCATGTTCGCGTCAGGGAGAAAGAGAATGGGAAGACGGTTTGTTTCCTGCGGTGCGGCGCTTTTGCTTGTGGGCTTTTCGGGTGCGGCCTGGGCGGATTGCGGCAGTCCGACGATTGCCAGCATGAACTGGCAGAGCGCCGAGCTTGCGGCGGCGCTGGATGCCTTCATCCTCAACGAGGGCTACGGCTGCAGCGCCGAGGTGATCCAGGGCGACACGGTGCCGACGCTGACCTCGATGGTCGAGAAGGGCCAGCCCGAGATCGCCCCCGAGGGCTGGGTCGACCTGGTGCCCGAAGTCATCCGGTCCGGCCTGGCCGAGGACCGGATCGTCGTCACCGGCGACATCCTCAGCGACGGCGCCGTGCAGGGCTGGTGGATCCCGAAATACCTCGCCGAGGCCAACCCCGAGCTGAAGACCATCGAGGACGTGCTCAAGCGCCCCGACCTCTTCCCCGATCCCGAGGATCCCGCGAAGGGCGCCATCTTCAACGGCCCGGCCGGCTGGGGCGGCACGGTGATCACCAGCCAGCTCTACAAGGCCTTCGGCGCCCAGGCGGCGGGCTTCAACCTGGTCGACACCGGCTCGGCCGCCGGGCTCGACGGCTCGATCGCGCGCGCCTATGAACGCCAGCAGGGCTGGGTCGGCTATTACTGGGCGCCGACCGCGCTGCT
>NZ_VCBQ01000293.1:0-701 GCF_006386455.1 Paracoccus sp. FO-3
TATCTCAAGGCGAACTTCTCATCCGAGAGATAGGAAGAGGGGGGCGGACGCTTAAAGGCCGCTGCCATCGCCTGCAGGCTGATCAAAACGGCCAAGCTGAACGCCACAGTCGATCCCCAGGCCTAGGGTCAGGACAGGCTCTCGGGTCAGGTCCAGAAGATCATGGTCGCGAAGGCTAGGGCGGAGAGGGAGACCTTCGGGCAGCGGTCATAACGGGTGACGACCCGTCGCCCGTCCTCGAGTCTGCCGAAACGGGATCTCTCGATCCTGTTTCGGCGTCTGCAGCGTCGCTTATCGGGTTTGACGGACTTGCCGCCAGCCTCCCGGCCCGAGATGCAGGTGTCGCCAGAGCGTTTCCAGGCGGTGTGTAAGCCGGCATGGCCAACTGCCCCCGTAACGGGGGTGATCGGCTTCCCAAACAGCCCCCCCTTTACACTGATGGTCATGATGCCCCCGTGGTCATCGGGGGCACAGTGCGGGATGCTGGTTGTGGAGAGAGTTGCGAAGATCCGTCGGGCGGATTTCCAGGAGCAGAAGACGATCAAGCAGATCTGCCGGGAGTCTTCTTCGGGGCTGCGCTCGTGGGATCTACGACAACATGAAGACGGCGGTGGATACGATCTTCGTCGGCCGCGACCGCGCCTGCAATCGCGTTCGCCTGTTCCCTCGAACCACTGGCGTTCACAGGCTCACTCCGGCAG
>NZ_VCBQ01000294.1:0-684 GCF_006386455.1 Paracoccus sp. FO-3
GCTGGTCCGACAAGCCGGCCAAGCGATCGCAGAAGGACGTCGATGCCCGCTGGACCAAGAAGCACGGGAAATCCCACTACGGCTACAAGAACCATGTCAACGTGGACCGCCAGCACAAGCTGGTGCGGCGTTACCATGTCAGCGATGCGGCCCTGCATGACAGCCAGGCAGTGGATCATCTGCTGATGAAGGGCAACACCGGCGCAGGGGTCTGGGCTGATCCGGCGTATCGGTCCGCAGAGATGGAGGCGAGGCTCCGCGCATCCAGGCTGAAGAGCCACGTCCACCGCAAGGGCAAGCGGGGCAAGCCACTGACCGAACAAGGCAAGGCCAGCAACCGGACGAAATCCACCGTGCGCGCCCGGGTCGAGCATGTCTTCGGCGCGCAGACCAACGACATGGGCGGCACGCTGGTGCGCACCATCGGCTTGGTGAGGGCGAAGGCCAAGATCGGGATGAAGAACCTCGCCTACAACATGCGTCGCCTCGTCCAGCTGCGCAGTCTGAACCCCTGCCCGGCGTGATCCGGGCGTGGACGTCAGGCCGAGAGGGCCGAAGCACGCCGTGACCGGGCAGAACGGCGGCTGATCACGCCCCCGAACATCCTCACAAGCCGTTCTCGGCAGGTTTCAGGCAGCGAGGCAGGCCTCGATCAGCGGGAAGCGGTGAAAAATCGAGGTGCCC
>NZ_VCBQ01000295.1:0-623 GCF_006386455.1 Paracoccus sp. FO-3
GGGCGGCGCCCATGCCGGCGGCGGCGCCGGTCGCATCATTGGCGGCATCGCTGGCCGCATCGGCGGCCTCGGCGGCGTCCTGGGCGGCCTCGGCCGCGGCGTCGCCGGTTTCCTCGGCCGCCTGGTCGGCAGCCTGTTCCGCCTGATCGGCGGCCTGCTCGGCCTGGTCGGCCGCCTGCTCGGTCGCGGTCGCGGCGTCTTCGACCTGCTCGGCGGGCATCTCGGCCGGCGGCGTGGTCTCGGTCTGCGCAAAGGCAGAACCGGCAAGGGCCAGGGTGGTGGCGGCGATGACAAGAGGTTTCATGGACGATGTCCTTTCCGGTTGTCGTTGTCACGGACGGCGGGTGCCGTCATATGCCCGTCCAACGTCACCATCCGCCGCATCGTTCCCGCGAAATGGCGCCGAAACAATCACAAGGCGGAAATCCGCCTGTGATCGCGCCCCGGCCGCAGGCCGCCTCAGCGCCGCGGCGGATGGCTGATGCGCCCGCCGCAGACCGGCCCCGGCGCCCCGGTGGTGCCCGGCCCCGAGGTCGGCAACCCGCGCAGCACCCGCACCGCCAGCCAGCCGAAGGCCTGCGCCTCGAGCATGTCGCCGTCCAGCCCCGCCTCCTCGACCGGCG
>NZ_VCBQ01000296.1:0-613 GCF_006386455.1 Paracoccus sp. FO-3
GATCGATGCGGCGCAGGCCTGCGCGCTCTTGCGCATCGAAACGGATGATCCGGAAGGAATCATGCAGGCCATGGTCCGCGATGATGCCATCATTGCACTGGTTCACAACGGCAGGACCATGTTCCCGCGGTTTCAGTTAGACTTGGCGAACTGCCTTGTCTTTGCTGTCGTCCGTGACATCCTGAAGCTCAGGCCGGTTCATATCAGCAACCTGAGGCTCTGCTATTGGCTGACCCGCGCCCACATCGATTTCGGCTGTGCCCCGGCGCAACGGTTCGGGAAAGATGACGCGGCAGTTGTCGCGGCATTCGGGCGATATATCGAGCCTGAGCGTCATGGGTAACTTTGACAAGGCCGAGAAACCCCGCATCCCGATGCCCGAAATGATCGCCAGACAGGCGATCAGGATCAGCTATGCGGCCAGGGCGAGGAGGCTCATTATGCTTGCTCCGGCCGGAAGCGCAGCAGGCGCAGGGCATTCAGCGTCACCAGCACGGTGGCGCCGGTATCGGCCAGGATCGCGATCCACAGCCCGGTGATGCCGAGGANCGCAACGTTCTGACGGATATTGCCCATCGTCGCCCGTGCCAGCCGGATCAGCGCCGGAACGTCC
>NZ_VCBQ01000297.1:0-587 GCF_006386455.1 Paracoccus sp. FO-3
CGAACAGACCGTCTCCAGTGAGCTCCTACACACACGGGAGTATTTAATTCAACATCGAGGTCACAAACACTTATTCTGATAAGAACTCTTTTAAGTATAATGCTGTTATCCCTAGAGGATCTTCTTCATGTTTCCTAGAGGATTAAGTTAAATAAGTATTTATTAATATTTTTATTAATTTTTACCCCAAAAAATAAACAATTAACTATTGTAGGCATATTCTTAGTTTACCAGNCCCCAAAAAATAAACAATTAACTATTGTAGGCATATTCTTAGTTTACCAGATTCATAGGGTCTTCTCGTCTAAGTGGGTCTTTTAAGAATTTTCACTTAAATTAAAATTTCACTTACTAGTGTAAATGCTATATTTTAGTGAAACCATTCATTCCATTTTCCAATTAAAAAACTAATTATTATGCTACCTTAGCACTAACGCGGCTGTTTAAGTATTCACTGAGCAGGTATTATAAATATAATTTACGGTGTTTTTGATAAACAGGCTAAATATATTTAGACGAGTGCTTTTACTATAATGTGGAACGGTATAATCTAAATAAGGACCTATCTTACTATGCGGGTGTACAGC
>NZ_VCBQ01000298.1:0-571 GCF_006386455.1 Paracoccus sp. FO-3
CAGCCCGCCCCAAGGCAAAAGCCCGGCGCCCACACGCGCGGCGCGGCAGATCAGACCGCCGCCACCATCTGGATTTCGACCGGCGCATTCCCCGGCAGCGTCGCCACGCCCACCGCGCAGCGGCTGCCGATGCCGCTTGTGCCCAGCTGTTCCTTGAGGAACTGCGAGGCGAAATCGGCAAGCGCGGAATGCGCGGCAAACCCCGCTTCCGCGGCGACATAGACGGTCAGGCTGAGGACGGCCGCCAGATCCTCGCCCGGCGCCAGGGTCGCACGCGCGGCCCGCAGGGCGTTGCTGCAGGCCAGCACCACCGCCTCGCGCCAGGTTTCCAGCGGCTGGTCCCTGCGGACCGGGCCGCTGAACATCAGCCGGCCGTTCACGCGCGGGGTCATCCCGGCGGTGAAGATCAGCGATCCGTGCCGCGTTGCCGCGACGTAATCGCCCTGCGGCACCGGGTTGCCCTGTCCGGGAGCCGCGCTCATGCGCGATACCGTTCAACCAGCGCCGCCAGGCGCTCGACCGCGGCCGTCGCCGCCGCATGGTCCTGCGAGAAGTTCAGCCGGATGCTGTC
>NZ_VCBQ01000299.1:0-535 GCF_006386455.1 Paracoccus sp. FO-3
GCACTGGTTCACCGCCGATCCGCATTATTCGCACGGCAACATCATCCGCTTCTGCGACCGCCCCTTCACGGATGTGGCCGCGATGAATTCCCACCTGCTGGCCGAGTGCCGGGCACGGGTCGGGCCCGATGATGACCTGTGGATTCTGGGAGATTTCACTGCGGGCAGAGCCAGCGATAGGCAGCGGCGTGAGGTGCGCACGATTTATCATGCCCTGCCGGGCCGCAAGCATCTGATCCGGGGCAATCATGATGAAGACTGGATCTGCGATCTGCCGTGGAATAGCGTGGCGGAAACGGCGGATATTGTCGTGGACAAGCGCCGGCTGTTTCTCTGTCACTATCCCATGATCACCTGGCCCGGCGCGCGGCATCAGGGGCTGCAACTCTTCGGCCATGTGCATCAGAATTGGCGGGGCAGCCGCAATTCCGTGAACGTGGGTGTTGATGTCTGGAATTTCCGGCCGGTCACGCTGCCCGAAATCGAGCGCCGGGCAGCCAAGCTCCCCGTCAATCCTCTTTGGGACCAGGTCGAA
>NZ_VCBQ01000003.1:0-99128 GCF_006386455.1 Paracoccus sp. FO-3
CTGGGGCGGCGGCGGGCGCGGCATGCGCCCGATCATGACCCCCGAGGAGCTGCCCGAGAAGGTGCGCGAGGGACGGCGCGAGGCCGAGGCCGCCTTCGGCAATGGCGAGGGCTACCTGGAAAAGATGATCCTGCGCGCCCGCCATGTCGAGGTGCAGCTCTTGGGCGACAGCCATGGCGGGCTCTATCATCTCTATGAGCGCGACTGCACCGTGCAGCGCCGCAACCAGAAGGTGGTCGAGCGCGCCCCGGCGCCCTACCTGACCGAGGCACAGCGCCAGGAAGTCTGCGGCCTGGCGCTGAAGATCGGCCGCGCCGTCGGCTACCAGAACGCCGGCACCGTCGAGTTCCTGATGGATATGGACAGCCAGGCCTTCTACTTCATCGAGGTGAACCCGCGCGTCCAAGTCGAGCATACCGTGACCGAGGAGGTCACCGGCATCGACATCGTGCAGTCCCAGATCCTGGTCGCCGAGGGCGCGACGCTGGCGCAGGCCACCGGCGTCGCCCGGCAGGAGGACGTGCACCTGAACGGCCACGCCCTGCAATGCCGGGTCACGACCGAGGATCCGCTGAACAGCTTCATCCCCGACTACGGCCGCATCACCGCCTATCGCTCGGCCACCGGCAACGGCATTCGCCTGGACGGCGGCACCGCCTATTCCGGCGGCGTCATCACCCGCTATTACGACAGCCTGCTGGTCAAGGTCACGGCCCATGCCCAGACCCCGGAAAAGGCCATCGCGCGCATGGACCGGGCCCTGCGCGAGTTCCGGGTGCGCGGGGTGGCGACGAACATCGAATTCGTCATCAACCTCTTGAAGCACCCGACCTTCCTCGACGACACCTATACCACCAAGTTCATCGACACCACGCCGGACCTGTTCGCGTTCCGCAAGCGCCGCGACCGGGCGACGAAGCTCTTGGTCTACCTGGCCGACATCACCGTGAACGGCCATCCCGAGACCGCCGGCCGCCCCCGCCCGCCGGCCGAGGCCCGCATCCCGGTGCCGCCCCGGCCCCAGGCCGAGNTCCGGCGGCCGAGCCCGCCCCCGGCACCCGCCAGCTGCTGGAGCAAAAGGGCGCCAAGGCCGTCGCCGACTGGATGCTGGACCAGAAGCGCCTGCTGATCACCGACACCTCGATGCGCGACGGGCACCAGTCGCTGCTGGCGACGCGCATGCGCTCGATCGACATGATCCGGGTGGCGCCCAGCTATGCCGCGAACCTGCCCGGCCTGTTCTCGGTCGAATGCTGGGGCGGCGCCACCTTCGACGTCGCCTATCGCTTTCTGCAGGAATGCCCCTGGCAGCGGCTGCGCGACATCCGCGCCCGCATGCCCAACCTGATGACGCAGATGCTGCTGCGGGCCAGCAACGGCGTCGGCTACACCAACTATCCCGACAACGTGGTGCAAAGCTTCGTCGCCCAGGCGGCCAGGACCGGGGTCGACGTGTTCCGGGTCTTCGACAGCCTGAACTGGACCCCGAACATGCGCGTCGCCATGGATGCGGTGATCGAAAGCGGCAAGATCTGCGAGGGCACGATCTGCTATACCGGCGACCTGCTCGATCCCGCGCGCGCGAAATACGACCTGCAATATTACCTCAGGATGGCGCGCGAGCTCAGCGATGCCGGCGCGCATATCCTTGGCCTCAAGGACATGGCCGGGCTCTTGAAGCCCGCCTCGGCCGCCATCCTGGTCCGCGCGCTGAAGCAAGAGATCGGCCTGCCGGTGCATTTCCACACCCATGACACCGGCGGGCTCAGCGGCGCCTCGATCCTGGCCGCGGCCGAGGCCGGGGTGGATGCGGTGGATTGCGCCATGGATGCGCTCTCGGGCAATACCTCGCAGCCCTGCCTGGGCTCGGTGGTCGAGGCGCTGCGCCACACCGACCGCGACACCGGGCTGGACATCGAGGCGATCCGCCGGATCTCGAACTACTGGGAGGCGGTGCGCGAGCATTACGCCGCCTTCGAGAGCGGCTTGCAGGCCCCGGCCTCGGAGGTCTGGCTGCACGAGATGCCCGGCGGCCAGTTCACCAATCTCAAGGCGCAGGCGCGCTCGCTCGGGCTCGAGGAGCGCTGGCACGAGGTCGCCCAGGCCTATGCCGAGGTGAACCGGATGTTCGGCGACATCGTCAAGGTCACGCCCAGCTCCAAGGTGGTGGGCGACATGGCGCTGGTGATGGTGGCGCAGGGGCTGAGCCGCGCGCAGGTCGAGGACCCGGCGGTCGAGGTCGCCTTCCCCGATTCGGTCGTGGACATGATGCGCGGCAACCTGGGCCAGCCCCCCGGCGGCTGGCCCGAGGCCTTGCAAGGGAAGGTGCTGAAGGGCGAGGCACCGCTGACCGCCCGCCCCGGCGCGGCGATGCCGCCGGTCGACATCGCGGCCGCCCGCGCCGAGCTGGTCCGCCAGCTGGAAGGCAAGGCGGTCGACGACGAGGACCTGAACGGCTACCTGATGTATCCCAAGGTGTTTTTGGACTACATGGGCCGGCACCGGCAATACGGCCCGGTCCGGGTTCTGCCGACTCGGGCCTTCTTCTACGGCATGGAGCCGGGCGAGGAGATCGAGGCCGAGATCGACCCCGGCAAGACGCTGGAGATCCGGCTGCAGACCGTGGGCGAGACCGACGAGAAGGGCGAGGTCAAGGTCTTCTTCGAGCTGAACGGCCAGCCGCGGGTGATCCGGGTTCCGAACCGGCTGGTGAAGGCGCAGACCGCCGCCCGTCCCAAGGCCGATCCGGGCAACGAGGGCCATCTCGGCGCCCCCATGCCCGGCGTCGTCGCCTCGGTCGCCGTCGCCCAGGGGCAGAAGGTCAACCCCGGCGACCTGCTGCTGACCATCGAGGCGATGAAGATGGAAACCGCCATCCACGCCGACAGAGCCGGCCTGATCAAGACCCTCCACGTCAGGCCAGGTGAACAGATCGACGCAAAAGACCTCATGATAGAGATGGAATAGGAAGAAAGAGGGCTTGGCACCCTGCAATAATTATTGCAGACTTGGCGGCAGAGGAACGCCATGCCAACAAGCCACCCGCCGCAGGATTACGAAGAGCTGATCCGCATCATCCATGATCGCCACGATCAGATGAGCAAGACCTATCAGCGCATCGCCGTCTATCTGACCCAGAACCCCAACGAGGTCGCCGTCCATTCGGTGAATGCCATCGCCGAGCGGTGCGGCATTCACGCCTCGAGCTTCGTGCGCTTCGCGCAATCCCTGGGCTACAAGGGCTTCAAGGAATTGCAGGCGCTGTTCCAGAAGCGCCTGGCCACCGCCGCTCCGGGTTTCGAGGCCCGCGTCAAGGCGCTGGAAACCGAGCTGAAGGGCGCGGGCGACCCGACCGAAATCGGCTTCCTGCGCGACCTGGTGGTGCGCGACATCGCCTCGCTTCAGCAATTGCTGGACGAGGTGAATCCCGAGGACCTGGCGCTGGCGGCCGACCTGCTGGACCGTGCAGACATCATCTACCTGATCGGCCAGCTGCGCTCGTCGCCGGTGGTGGAGCTTCTGCGCTATGTGCTGACCATGCTGGGCAAGCGCTGCGTGCTCTTGGACCCCGGTGGCGGGCTGGCCACGCATATCGGCCGCACCATTCGCAAGACCGACGTTCTGCTGGCGGTCTCGTTCCGCTTTTATGCCAACGAGGTGGTGAACGTGGTCGAGGAAGCGGGCCAGAAGGGGATCGACATCATCGCCATCTCGGACAGCACGCTGTCGCCCCTGGCGCGGTGGGCGCGGGTGCTGTTCCCGGTGCCCGAGCACGATTACACCTTCTCGCGCTCGCTGGCCGCGCCGATGTGCCTGGCGCAGGCGCTGGTGGTGGCCGTCGCTGCCCGCGTGCAGCACAATGACGAGGATCCGCGCATCCCGACCGTGACCGGGACCTAGAGCCCGGCCAGCCCGTCCCAGACCAGCTTGACCCCGACCAGCGCCACCGAGGCATAGGTGAAGGGATAGAAGATGCTGGCGCGCATGTGGCGAACCACCCAGCCCCCGAGCCAGGTCGCCCCTATCGCCAGCGGCAGCATGGCTGCGGCGCGGGCCAGGTTATCGGAACCGAACTCCCCCAGCGCGGCATAGGGGACCAGCTTCAGCGCATTGGTCACGGCAAAGAACATCACCGTGGTGCCGGTGAAGAGCTTCGGATCCAGCCGCAGCGGCATCATGTAGATCTGAAGGGGTGGCGCTCCGGCATGGGCGACGAAGCTGGCATAGCCGGCCAGCCCGCCCCAGAAGCGGGCGGCAGCCGGACGCGCGCCGGCAAGCGCGGTGCCCTGCCCCGTTCCGACAAGCGCACGTGCCACGAAGGCCAGCGAAACCAGTCCCACGACCAGGCGAACCGCCGAGTCCGAGACCAGTTCGGCGCTGGCCCAGCCGATCCCGATGCCTGCGACCGCTCCGGGCATGATCCGACGCATGATCTGCCAATCGACCCAAGCCCGCCAGCTTGCCACGCTGACCACATCCATCACCACCAGCACCGGCAGCAGGATCGCCGCTGCCGTGACCGGGGGCATGACCAGGGCCATGAGCGGCACGCCGAGCAGGCTCATGCCGCCAAGGCCGCCCTTGGAAAGACCGACCAGGACGACGGCCAGCGCGGTCACGGCCAGTTCGGTCGGCGATGCGAAGATGGTCCAATGCATGGCGGTATCCATGAAAAAGGCCCGGAGCGAGATGCTCCGGGCCCAAAGCCTGGGGGAAGGTCAGGCTTTCTTGCTGCGGGCGTTCTGACGGAAGGTATCGGCCACGACGGCGGCGACGATGATCACGCCCTTGACGATTTCCTGGTAGAAGGCATCGACCCGCAGGAAGGTGAAGCCCGACATCATCAGCCCCAGGATCAGCGTGCCGATCACCGTGCCGAAGATCCGCCCGCGCCCGCCGCTGAGCGAGGTGCCCCCGATCACGGCCGCGGCGATGGCGTCAAGCTCATACATCATGCCCATGCCGGCCTGCGCGGTCTCGGCGCGGGCGGCGGTGACGATGCCGGCCAGCCCCGCCAGCAGCCCGGCGATGGCATAGACCTTGATCAGGTGGCGCTGCACGTTGATGCCCGAGACGCGCGCCGCCTGCGGGTTGGCGCCGATGGCATAGGTGAACTTGCCATAGCGCGTACAGCGCAGGGCGATATGGAAGATCAGCGCCACCGCCAGGAAGATGAAGACCGGCCAGGCGCCCGATCCGATCGCGGCGAAGCTGTCGGTGGGGAAGCTGATCGGCTGGCCCTTGGTATACCATTTGGCGATGCCGCGCGCCGTCACCATCATGCCCAGCGTGGCGATGAAGGGCGGAATCCCGGTCAGCGCGATCAGCGCGCCGTTGATCATGCCTGCGATCAGCCCAAGCCCAAGCCCGACGGCCAGCGGCACGATGACCGGCAGGTCCGTCAGCGCCGGATACATGGCCCGCGCGTAATCGCCCGACTGCGCCACGCTCATGGTGATCATCGCCGTCATGGCGACGACCGAGCCGGACGACAGGTCGATGCCGCCGGTGATGATGACCTGCGTGACGCCGATGGCGATGATGCCCACGACCGAAACCTGCAGGATCATGATCGTCAGGCGACGGGTGTTCATCAGGAAGCTCTGGCCCTGGAAGATCCAGCCCAGGATCTCGAAGACCAGCGCGACGGCGACCAGCACCAGCAGGATGTTCAGCTCCTGCGGCAGCCCTCGGCGCTGTCGCTTGACGGGTTCGATCTGCACATTGTCCATGATAATGTTCCTCCTCGGGCGCCGGGCGCCGCGCGGGCCTCAGCGGGCCGCCAGTTCCATGATTTTCACCTGGGTCGCCTCGGCCCGGTCCAGGATGCCGGTCATATGGCCCTCGTGCATGACCATGATCCGGTCGGACATGCCCAGAACCTCGGGCAATTCGGACGAGATCATGATGACCGCGACCCCCTGCTGCGCCAGGCCCGAGATCAGCCGGTGGATTTCCGCCTTGGCACCCACGTCGATGCCGCGGGTCGGCTCGTCCAGGATCAGGATCTGCGGCTTGGTCAGCAGCCAGCGCGCGATCAGGACCTTCTGCTGGTTGCCGCCCGACAGGTTCTCGATCCGCTCATCGAGGTTCGGGGTCTTGATCCGCAGCTTGTCCTTCATCCCGAGGCAGAGATTGGTCATCCCCCGCTCGTCGACGCAGCCCAGCTTGACATGGCCTTCATGCAAGGCTGCGATCTGCATGTTCTCGAGGATCGTCAGCGGCAGGAAGCAGCCCGTCGCCTTGCGGTCCTCGGTCAGCAGCGCCATTCCCTCGCGCATGGCGTCGGCGGGCGATGCGATGGGGACATCGCGGCCGGCGATGCGGATCCTGCCCTCGACGGCCGGCGTCACGCCGAACAGCGCCTCTGCCACGTTCGAGCGGCCCGAGCCCACCAGGCCGGCCAGCCCGAGGATCTCGCCGCGGCGCAGATCGAAGGTGATGCCGTGGAAGGTGCCCGGCAGCGAGAGGTTCTCGACCGACAGGATCACCTCGCCGATTTCAGCCTCTTCCTTGGGGAACATCTCGGTGATCTCGCGGCCGACCATCATGCGGATGATGTCGTCGCGGGTCACGTCGATGCTGGCATGGGTGCCGACATACTTGCCGTCGCGGAAAACCGAGAACTCATCGGCGATCTCGAACAGCTCGTTCATCTTGTGGGTGATGTAGACGATGGCCACGCCGCGCGCCTTCAGGTCGCGGATGATCTCGAACAGGTGGTCGACCTCGGTTTCGGTGATCGCCGAGGTCGGTTCGTCCATGATCAGCACCTGGGAACGATGGCTGACCGCCTTGGCGATCTCGACCATCTGCCGCTGCGCGACGGTGAGCGTGCTGATCTGCGCGGTCGGATCGATCTTGAGCCGAAGCTGCGCGAACAATTCCTGGGTCATCTCGGTCATCTTGCGGTGGTCGATCAGGCCGAGCGCATTTTTCGGCTCGCGCCGGATCCAGATGTTTTCGGCGACCGTCATCCAGTCCATCAGCGCCAGTTCCTGATGGATCATCGCGATGCCCTGTTCCAGCGCATCGAGCGGGCTGGCCAGAACGACCTCCTCGCCGCGCAGGCGGATGGTGCCGCGGTCGGGCGTATAGATGCCGGCGATGATCTTCATCAGCGTGGACTTGCCTGCGCCGTTCTCGCCCATCAGCGCGTGAACCGAGCCCGGCCGCAGCCGGAACTGCACGTCATCCAGCGCCACCACGCCGGGAAACTCCTTCCGAATACCCTCGATTTCAAGGATATAGGGCAGGCTCTTTTCCTTGTAGCGTTCGATCGCCTCCAGTGTGGTCTTCGAAACCATCTTCCCCCCGAAAGACTGTCAGGGGACGCGGCCCCCGGATTGAGGTCCGGGCATCCGGTCCGCGACCGAATGCCCGCCCGGATCAGTTCTGGGTCTTGTATTCCGCGACGTTCTCGGGCGTGACCAGCTCGAAGGGAACGGCCACGCGCGGCTCGAACGCCTCGCCGCGGGCGATCTTCAGGACGGTGTCCAGCGCACCCTCGCCCTGCCCCTTGGCGGATTGATAGACCGTGACGTCCAGATCCCCCGCCTCCAGCGCCGCCAGCGCGTCCTGCGTGGCATCGACGCCGCCGACGATCACATCGTCCATCGAGATCCCCGATGCCTTGAGCGCCTGAACCGCACCAAGCGCCATCTCGTCATTGTTCGAGAACACGGCGTCGGGCTGCATCCCCGAGGTCAGCCAGTTGGTCATCAGGTCCAGCGCCGGGGTTCGCATCCAGTTCGCGGATTGCGAGTCGAGTACGTTGATGCCCTTGCATTCATCCGACTGCAGCACGCGTTCGACCGCCGCGGTGCGCCCGCGCTGCCCGGTGGTGCCAAGCTGGCCCATCAGGATGACGGCATCACCCTCGCCGCCCATCAGCTTGCACATCTCGGTCGCCTGCAACTCGCCCGCCTGCTCTTCGTCCGAGCCGACCCAGGCCTGCTTTTCCGGGAACTCGTCCATGTTGGCCGGCAGCATGTTGACGAAGACCAGCGGCACGCCCGCCCGGTCGGCGATGCGCGACATGGCCTGGCCGGAATCGGCGTCGACCAGCATCACGATGATGCCGTCCACGCCCGAGGCGACGAAATTCTCGATCTGGGACTGCTGGCGGGCGATGTCGCCCTGGGCATCCTCCATCTGCACGGTGACGCCCAGATCGCCGGCGTGGCGCTGGATGTTCTGACGCAGCACGGTCAGGTAGTTGTCGTCGAAGAGCGACATCGCAACGCCGATGGTCTCGGCCTGAACCGTGCCTGCCATCAGCGCACAGAATGCGGTGGCCGTCGCGAGTTTCTTGATCATGTGGGTCTTTCCTCCTCCTGTTACCTCCGTCCGATCTTCTCGCGTCGGACGAAGCCAAAACCTCGATGCGACAAGGCAATATCAAGCCGTTGGCGGAACCGCTGTTCCGCCGCATCCCTTCCGACTTGATGACGACCTCCCGCCATGTCCGAGAACCGTGAGCGATGCGTGTCCCGTATCTTGCCCCCGGCCTCCGCGAGGCAGGGATTCCCTGCCTCGACATTGACCATAGCCCCTCTGCAACGCGATTGCAATAAAAATTGCAGATACTGAATACGGCAACAAACGCTCTCTTGCGCATGTTTACATGCGAGGCGCCAGCGGCCCCCCGCCTGCTGGCAGATGCTCGACCAACTGCTGGCAATAACCGGTCGCCAGAAGACCGTCGCGGGCCGTCGCCATGTTCTTGCAGGTCCGGCCGGAACGGCATGCCCGCACCCAGGCCTGATCCTGCAAGCGATAGCTGTCGGCAAAGCGCCCGATCCAGTCGGGCGAATATCCGGCCTGCATCGCACCCCCGCGCCGCAATCGCACCTGCGCCGGTTCGGCCATGGCCACCGTCCCCTCGCGGCCGACGATCTCGGCATGGACGTGGTAGCCATAGGCGGCGTTCATGAACATCTCGACCGAGACGACCGCCCCGCGATCCGTGTGCAATTCGGCCAGCAGCATGTCGCCGGCATCGCCAACCTGCGTCAGGCTTGCCGAGGTGTATTCGGTGTCCAGCAACCAGCGGCAGATGTTGATCTCATGCACCATGGCATTGGTAACGATCATCGAGCCGTCGAACCAACGCGGCGCCTCGCGATTGCGATGCAGGCAATGTATCAGCAAGGGCGCGCCGATCCGGCCCGCGTCCAAGGCGGCTTTCATTTCGCGATAGGCGGGATCGAAGCGGCGCATGAAGCCGACGCTGACCAGGTTGCGGCCCGCATCGGCCTCGACGATCTCGCGGCATTGCGCGACCGTCGAGGCCAGAGGCTTTTCGCAGAGCACGGGTTTGCCCAGGCGTATCGCCGCCATGACCAGGTCATGGTGGGCGGTATCCGGGGCGGCGACCAGAACCGCCTCGACCGCATCGCTTTCGATCAGCGGCAGTCCTTCGGCAAAGACCTGCGCGCCATATGCAGATGCGCCAGCCCGGCCCGGATCGGGGTCGGAAACCGCAACCAGCCGCGCCCCCGAAATCTCCTCGGCGAAAAGGCGGGCATGAAACCCGCCCATGACACCGGCGCCGATCACGCCAACGGCCAGGCTCATCTGCAATCCCTCCGCATGGCGAGATGGCCGGTTTCAGCGCGCCAGATAGTCATCGACATTCTCGGGAGTCACGAGTTCGAACGGGATATAGACGGCGCGCTCTGCCAGTTCCTCACCCCGCGCCATGGCGGCGGCGACCTCCAGCCCCTTGCGTCCCTGCCCCGCCGCGTCCTGGAATACGGTCAGGTCGATGTCGCCAGCCTTCAGCGCCATCAGCGCGTCCGGCGTCGCGTCGATGCCGGCCACGACGACATCCTCGGGGTCGACCATAGCGGCCTTCAGCGCCTGCGCAGCACCGATGGCCATTTCGTCGTTGTTGGCAAAGATCACATCCGGCGTCAGCCCGGCGGTCAGCCAATTCGAGACCAGATCCGACGCCTTGCTGCGCGACCAGTCTGCGACCTGCATGTCCTCGATCTTCACGAAATCGCAGCCGGGCGTCTTGACGAAGTCCTGCACCGTCTCGGTCCGCACGCGGCCGGCCTGGATGAACAGGTCGCCCGCCAGGATGACGCCGTTTGCCGCGCCGTTACCGATCTTTTCCTTGACGAGGCGGCAAGCCTCGGTCGCCTGGATCGTGCCTGCATCGACCTCGCGCGAGCCGACGAAGGCTTCCAGCGGCCCGAGGCTCTCTACATTCGGCGGCTCGCGATTGATATTGACGATGGGAATGCCGGCATCGTTCGCCATCTTGTCCATCTGGGTGATCGCATCGGAATCCACCGCGACCACGATGATCGCATCGACCCCGGACGAGATGAAGTTCTGGATCTGGCTCAACTGCCGGGGCACGTCGTTTTGCGCATCCTCGAATTGCAAGGTAACGCCCTCGGCGTGGCCCGCTTCTTCGATGCCCTGACGCAGGATGGTCAGGAAATTGTTGTCGAATTGCGCCATCGCGACGCCGATTTCCTGCGCCTGCGCACCGAATGCGGTGATCGCGAAAGCGGTGGTGATCATCAGTCGTTTCATGTGGTTCCTCCTGCTTGTGTTCTTCCGTCAGGCGTCGAAGGCGCAGGATACCCACGCCCCGCCTTCGGCATTCGAGCGGATCGCGGCCTGGATGAAGGCAACGCCCGCAGCGCCCTCCTCCAGCCCCGGATAGGCCAGCAGCCCGTCCGGCAGATCGCACCCTTCGCGACGGGCCTCGATGGCGATGGCGAATTCCTCGTAGAGATTGCCCCAGGCGTCCGAGAGCGCTTCGGGATGGCCGCGCGGCATGTGGACGAAGCGCGCGGCATCCGACAGCATCCCTGCGCCATGCCCGCGCGAAATGCGGATATGCGGTGCATTGAAGGGGCGGTGCTGCAGGTATTCCGGGTTCTCCTGATCCCATTCCAGCGTGCCCTCGGTCCCCGAGATGCGGATGCGCAGCCCGCAACTGGCCCCCGCCGCCGCCTGCGAGACCAGCAGGGTGCCGGGCACGCCGCCCTGGAAGCGGCAGGTCATGAAGGCGGTATCCTCCAGCGGCTGATCGGCCCCCAGCCGGTGAAACTCGGCCCGCAGATCGGTCATGCGCAGGCCGGATACGAACTCGGCCAGATGATGGGCGTGGGTGCCGATGTCCGCCGTAGTCGCGGCACCCCCCACCTTGGCGGGATCCTGCCGCCAGGGCGTGCCGGACCAGGCGGCATCGGCGGGCAGCAGCGCCATTTCCTGGAAATACTCGGCATGGATCTGCGTGACCCTGCCGATGGCACCTTCCTGCACCATCTGCCGGGCCTGCCGCACCATCGCATGGGCCGCGAAGGAATAGGTCACGCCGAAGATCAACCCGGTTTCGCGCTGCCTGCCGATCAGCGCGCGCGCCTCGTCCAGCGTATTGACCAGCGGCTTGTCGCAGATCACGTCGATACCCGCATCCATGAACGCCATGGCAACCGCGAAATGCAGATGGTTCGGGACGGTGATCGCCACCGCGTCGATACCGTCCGGCCGCGCCGCCTCGGCCCGTGCCATCTCGCGCCAGTCAGTATAGCTTCGATCTGGATCGAGCCCCCAGTCGCGGCCCGATGCCAGCGCGACCTCGGGGCGCGAGGACAGCGCCCCGGCGACGATCTGCCAGCGATCCGACAGCCGCGCACCCCGCGCATGGACCTGCCCGATGAACGCACCCGCGCCGCCGCCCACGACCCCAAGGCGCAGCTTCCGGCCCATGGCGGGGAAGGCCCCCGCAAGGTTGGCATTCTTTGACATCGACTTCCTCCTCGAGGTGATTCCCTGCCCTCTGCGGCAATAGAAAGCGCGGATCGACCTTGATCGCAACAATTATTGCAATATTTCATGGATCGGCGTTTCTGTTGCGGTGGAGGATTTCACATGCAGCCGAACCCGCTTCGGCTGGATGGAATTGCACATGCCTATGGCCCGAACAGGGTGCTGAAAGGCATCAACCTGACGCTCGGCGCGGACGAAGGCGTCGAAGACCTTTATGTCGGTGGCAACAACCCGCAATCCGGCGTGGTTGCCGCCGAATATCTCAAGTCGAAACTCGCTGACGGCGGCAAGATCGTGGTGATGCGCGGCATCCCGACCGCCATCGACACTATCCGCATCGAAGCCTTCCAGAAGACGCTGGAGAGTTCGGGGATCGAGATCCTCGACATGCAATATGCCAACTGGAACCCCGACAAGGCCTTCGAGGTCATGCGGGACTACCTGACCCGCTTCCCCAAGATTGACGGCGTCTGGGCCGGCGACGACGATGCAGCACTCGGGGGCCCGTGCAGCGATAGAACAGGCCGGGCGCGAGGAGGGTATGGTGCTGCTGGGCGGTTCGGGCATGAACCGGGTGATCAAGATGATCATGGACGGCGACAAGCTGATCGACGCCAATATCTTCTATCCGCCGACCCTGATCGCCCCGGCCATCGAGATCACCGCGATGCGCTATGCCACGCAGTCGCCGATCCGCGGCCGCCATGTCCTGGACAGCCCGCTGATCACCAAAGCCAATGCCGAGGGGTTCTATTTCCCCGACAGCCCCTGTTGAGCGCAATGGGCGGGCGCGAACGCACCCGCCCCGGGTCTTGCCCGACGCCGGCCAGGCCCAGCAGCCTTGCTCAGAACCGGCAATCCAGGCTCAGCGTGGCATTGCGCGGGGCGCCGTAATTGCCGGTCGCATAGGTCTCGTCGATCGAGGCGAGGTATTTGCGGTCGAAGAGGTTGTCGATGTTCAGGCTGGCGCTCATGCCGTTCTGGAAGTCATAGCGCCCCATCAGTCCGACGACCGCATAGGAGCCCTGCCGCGCGGTGCCGGTGACGGGCCAGACCCAGGTATTCTCGATGGCGCTTTGCCAGCGCAGGCTGACGCCCAGGGTCAGGGGCATCGTCTCGAAGGCATAGACCCCCGACAGCTTGATCGAATGGCGGGGCGTGACGGTCGAGATGCGCAGCCCGTCGCCGTCCTTGGCGGTCGTATAGGCATAGCTGGCGGCCAGCTGGATATTCGGCCGGACCTCGCCCGCCAGTTCCATCTCGAAGCCCTTGCTGCGGGTGCCGTCGATGGACTTGTAGGGGTTCGAGCCGTCAGGCAGCTGATAGGTCACGCTGCGGTCGCGGACCGGCAGGTTGTCCTGCTCCAGCAGATAGATCGCCGCCGCGAAGTTCAACCGGTCGTCCGCGAAGCTGGCCTTGGTGCCCAGCTCGTAGTTCGAGCCGGTGGTCGGCTCCACGATCCGGTTGTCCTTGTCGCGATAGCTGGCCTGCTTGAAGACCCGCGTATAGCTGGCATAGACCGACCAGTCCTCGTTCAGGTCATAGGTCAGCCCGGCATAGGGGATCCATTCGCCGTTGCGGCTGATCTGCTGATGCGTAGTCGTGCCGCTGCTGCGGCTGTCGGTGGTATAGTAGTAGTCGTACCAGACCACGCGCGCGCCGGCGATCAGGTTCAGCCGGTCGGTCAGGCCGAAGCGGCCCGAGCCATAGGCCGCGACCTGGTCGATCTTGGTATTGCTGACATAACTGACATAGCCGGCCTGCTGGACCAGGTTCGGCACATGCCCGTCCCAGTCGAAGATCGAGCCGGTGATCGGCTGATAGTCGATATCGGTCCCGTCGAAGGCCGAATAGGCCTTGTGATTGTCCTTGCCCCAGCTGCCGGTGATGCCGAAGCGCAGGTCATGGCTGCGGCCCCACAGCTCGACCGGGCCCGAGGCGGTCAGCGACAGCGCGGCCTGGTCGGTATCGGTATCGGCATAGCCGCCCACGGTCTGCACGCCATAGCCCTGCGGATCGGGCGAGCCCCAGCTGGCCGAGGCCAGATAGCCCTCGCGCTCGGCCCTGTAGAAGGACAACTCGCCCACCGCCTGCCAGCCGGTGCCGAAGTCTTGGGCATAGCGCAGGAACAGGGTCTGCGTGGTCTGGGTCAGCAGCAGGTTGCCGCCGCCGGCATTCGTGCTGGTATCGTAATCCAGCTGCGAGCCGTCATCGGCGATCAGGGGCAGGCCGCCGAACTGGTGGTTGCGGGTGCGGTTGCGCTGGAAGTCGTAACCGGCGCTCAGCGTGCCGGCATCGCCGACGTCGGCCTCGACCACGCCGTAAAGCACGGTCTTGCGCCGCTCATAGCGGTCCAGCCAGAAATCGCCCTGCTCATGACCGATCAGCCGCCATTACCAAGCCAACAGCCACGCCCTGCAAAGCCAGATCCGCAGACAGGGGCGCTTGCGGGTTCCCATGCGTCCGCTCGGCCGGACCCGGAAACGATCCCGGCCACCATGGTCCGGGCCGGGCTGTCGCCCCAGGCCTTCTGTTCGGGGCCGCAAGGGACGACGGTTCGGAAAAGCCTGGCGGAGGCGGCCGGCAAGGGCCGCATCCGCCGCCGGCCGGATCAGGGGTCAGAAGGTGATCTTCCCCGTCAGCAGCACATGGCGCGGCTCGCCGACGAAATTCCCGCCCGAGAAACTGTCCACCACCTCGCAATAGCGCCGGTCGAAGACGCTGTTCACGTTCAGCTGGATGTCGAAATTCTCGTTCAGGCGATAGCCCGCGACCAGATCGACCAGCCCCAGGCCGCCCTGCCGGACCGGGGTCTCGGCCAGGCGCGGGTCATAGACGGCGCTGGATTCCGAGGTGATCTCGCTTTGCAGCCGGAACGCGCCGCCCAGGCGCCACCTGTCGCCCGGCAGATGATACATGGTGGCGATCTTCAGCAGGTGCTTGGGCAGGAAGGTGTTGTAGGGGCTGCCCGCCACGCCATCGACGGTGGCGCTGATGATCTCGGCCTCGTTCCAGGTATGGCCCGGCATCAGGTTCCAGCGCGGCAGCACCTCGCCCGAGATCTCGAAGTCCAGGCCCTTGCTTTCCACCTCGCCCACGGCGCGATAGCAGTCGTAAAGCCCCGGCATGCAATCCTCGACCGGCAGCGGCGTCGGCCGGTTCTTGCGATCCCCTGGCAAGGCGGATGTCATGGCCAGCCGCTCCGGGCAAGGGCGCCGCGGCCATGGGTCGCCCTGCCCGGCCGGCATATTGACAACGGCCGCCCTGCTGGCGCTATGGGGCATCCGCGGCAGCAGCCGGAAAACGATGTTTCGCTTTTTGACCCATGGGCTATGGCTGGCGCCGCATCGCCCGCTGTTCTTCCTGGCCGGCCTGTGGGCGGTCCTCATCCCCTCGGCCTGGCTGCTCCCCTTGGGGATGGGCGTCGATGCGCTGTCTTGGCACCGGCATGAGCTGCTGTTCGGCATGGGCGGCGCGGCGGTGGGCGGCTATCTGCTGACCGCGCTGCCGGCATGGACCGGGCGGGTCCGGGTCGCGCCGGCCACGACCGGGATCATGGTGGCGCTGTGGCTGGCCGGGCGGCTGGGCTTTGCCCTGGGCCTGCCCGCGCCCTTCGCCCTTCCCGCTGCGACGGCCTATTTCCTCGTGCTGGGCGGCCTGCTGTCGTGGCAGGTCGCCGGCGCCGGGGCCTGGCGCAAGATGCCGCTGGCGCTGGCGCCCCTGGTCCTTGGCGGCATCGAGGCGCTGGCGATCGCCGGGCCGGGGCCCGCCGCCGAAAGCCTTGCGCAGGACATGGCGCCGCTGTTCTTTGCGCTGCTCATCAGCCTGGTCGGAGGCCGCGCCCTTGCCGCATTCACCCGGCATTGGGCCGCGGCATCCGGCCAGCCGCCCTTGACCGAGCCGCACTGGCTGCCGGGCGCCGGCGTGCTGGCATTGCTTCTGGCCATCGCGGCGCTGCTGCTGGATCGCTCGGGGCTAGCCGGGCCGCTCCTGATCGTCTCGGGCATCCTGCACCTGGCCCGCATGGGCCTGTGGCGCAGCTGGCGCGCCGGCCGCTATCCGGCGCTGCTGCTGTTGCACCTGGCCTGGCTCTGGCTGCCGCTGGCCCTGATCCTGGCGGGGCTGGCGCAGGCGCCCTGGGCCGGGCTCGACATGGCGACGGCCCTGCATGCGGTCACGATGGGCGCCATGGGCACGATGATGCTGGCGATCATGGGACGGGCGGCCATGCCGCGCAGGGGCGGCAGGCTGGCCGTGTCGCGCCCGCTGGCCCTTGCCTTCGGCCTGGTCAGCCTCGCCACGCTCCTGCGGCTGCTGATGTGCTGCGTGTCGATGGCCGGGCCGGCGACGCTGCTGCATCTTGCCGCATCAGGCTGGATGGCCGGATGGGCGCTTTTCCTGTGGGACTTTCGCCATGCGCTGCAAGGGCCGGTCCCCCGCCCCGTGCTGAGCGCGTCCAGCCGGGCGTGACGGGCGGGCCGGGGGCCGCTGCGGATCAATGCGTCCAGGGCGCGCGGCGGTCGGGGGCGAAATTCTCGCCATAGCCGCGGGGGCGGATGTTCGGGGCGCGGGTGTGCGGCTCGATCACCTCGTAATCCAGCCCACGCTCGCGCGCGTAATCCTCGGCCTGCTTGCGGGTCTCGAAGCGCAGGCGCACCTGGCTCTGGGTGTCGTCGCTGCTGGTCCAGCCCATCAGCGGGTCGATCTCGCGCGGATCGGCGGGCGGAAAGTCCAGCACCCAGTTCTTGGTGCGGGCGGTGCCGGATTGCATGGCGTTGCGGGCGGGCTTGTAGATGCGGACGCGCATGGCGGGAACCCTCTGTTCTTGCTTCCCGCCTTATCCCCGAAGCCGGCCGGGCGATCAAGATGCACCTCGCGCGATTTCCCGCTATCGCGGCCGGATTGCCGCCCCGGCATGGCGCATATTCCCCCGGCCGGGCTTGTATTGGGGCGCGAATGCGCCAGATTGACCCAGGCAGGAACAAAGGTGAAACCATGGGCCACAACAACACCAACGCCCCCGTCGCGCGCTTTCCCGAGGTCAGCCGGCCCAAGCTGGAAGGCGGCAAGCGTTTCGTCATGCGGTCCGAGTTCCAGCCGGCGGGCGACCAGCCCACCGCCATCGCCGAACTGGCCCAGGGCGTCATGGCGGGCGAACGCGACCAGGTGCTGCTGGGCGCCACCGGCACCGGCAAGACCTTCACCATGGCCAAGGTGATCGAGGCGACGCAGCGCCCGGCGATCATCCTGGCCCCGAACAAGACGCTGGCGGCCCAGCTTTACGGCGAGTTCAAGGGCTTCTTCCCGGAAAACGCCGTGGAATATTTCGTCAGCTATTACGACTACTACCAGCCCGAGGCCTATGTCCCGCGCAGCGATACCTATATCGAGAAGGAATCGCAGATCAACGAGGCCATCGACCGGATGCGCCACTCGGCCACCCGCGCGCTCTTGGAGCGCGACGACGTGATCATCGTCGCCTCGGTTTCCTGCATCTACGGCATCGGTTCGGTCGAGACCTATTCGGCGATGACCCAGGACATGGTGGTCGGCGAAAGCTACGACCAGCGCGAATTCCTGGCCGAGCTGGTGGCGCAGCAATATCGCCGGCTCGACGCCGCCTTCCAGCGCGGCGGCTTTCGCGTGCGCGGCGACGTGATCGAGGTCTGGCCGGCGCACCTCGAGGATCGGGCCTGGCGCTTCGACTTCTTCGGCAACGAGCTTGAATCGATTACCGAATTCGATCCTCTGACCGGGGCCAAGACCGACAGCTTCAAGCAGATCCGCATCTATGCCAACAGCCACTACGTCACCCCGCGCCCGACTTTGCAGCAGGCAATCAAGGGGATACGCGCAGAACTTCAGACGCGGCTGAAGCAACTGGCCGACGAGGGCAAGCTGCTGGAGGCCCAGCGGCTTGAGCAGCGCACGAACTTCGACCTGGAAATGCTTGAAGCGACTGGCGTTTGCAACGGGATCGAGAACTATTCCCGCTACCTGACCGGCCGCGCGCCGGGCGAGCCGCCGCCGACGCTCTTCGAGTTCATCCCGGACAACGCCATCGTCTTCGCCGACGAATCCCACGTCTCGGTGCCGCAGATCGGCGGCATGTATCGCGGCGACTTCCGGCGCAAGTTCACCCTGGCCGAGCATGGCTTCCGCCTGCCCAGCTGCATGGACAACCGGCCGCTGAAATTCGAGGAATGGGACGCGATGCGCCCGCAATCGGTCTTTGTCAGCGCCACCCCGGCGCAATGGGAGCTGGACCAGACCGGCGGCGTCTTTACCGAGCAGGTCATCCGCCCCACCGGCCTTCTGGACCCGCAGGTCGAGATCCGCCCGGTCGAGATGCAGGTGGACGACCTGCTGGACGAGGTGCGCAAGGTCTCGGCCGCCGGGATGCGCACCCTGGTCACGACGCTGACCAAGCGCATGGCCGAAGACCTGACCGAATACCTGCACGAACAGGGCATCCGCGTGCGCTACATGCACAGCGACATCGACACCATCGAGCGGATCGAGATCCTGCGCGACCTGCGGCTGGGGGCCTTCGACGTGCTGGTGGGCATCAACCTGCTGCGCGAGGGGCTGGACATCCCGGAATGCGGGCTGGTGGCGATCCTGGACGCCGACAAGGAAGGCTTCCTGCGCTCGGAAACCTCGCTGATCCAGACCATCGGCCGGGCGGCGCGCAACGCCGACGGCCGGGTCATCATGTATGCCGACCGCATCACCGGCAGCATGGAGCGCGCCATGGCCGAGACCGAGCGCCGGCGCCAGAAGCAGGTCGCCTATAACGAGGAACACGGCATCACGCCCCAGACCGTGCGCAAGAACGTCGAGGACGTGCTGGCCGGGCTGTGGCAGGGCGATACCGACCAGGCGCGCATCACGACCAGGGTGGACAAGCCCCTGGTCGGCGCCAACCTGGCGGCGCATCTGGACGCGCTGCGCGCGCAGATGCGCAAGGCGGCCGAGAACCTGGAGTTCGAGGAGGCCGCGCGGCTGCGCGACGAGGTCAAGCGGCTGGAGGCGGTGGAACTGGCGGTGGCCGACGACCCGCTGGCCCGGCAATCCGCCATCGAAGAGGCGGCCGAGGCGGCGGTCAAGTCCTCGGGGCGCTCGACCGCGGGGCGGGCGGGGCAGCGCGGCGGCAACAAGCGGTCGCGGCGGCGCAGCTGACGCGCGGGAACGGGGCCTGGGAGGGATGCCCCGTTCCCGGCGTTCGGATCAGCTGCAACTGACCGAAAGCAGCTTGCCGCGGCTGTCCACGATGAAGGTCAGGCGCTCCTGGATCATCTCCATCGTCATCGGCCGGTCTTCGCGGGCGATGCGATACATCTGGCCCTCGGGGACCGAGATGGTGGGCGAGGTCTGCCCGATCAGATAGGTATAGCGCGCCGCGCCGCAGGGATCGACGGCGACGGTTTCCGGCTCGGGCGGGGGCGGGGCTTCCGGGGTGCAGGCGGCCAGCGCAAGGGGGGTTGCCAGAACGGCAAGGGAAAGCGGGAGTTTCATCTTGACCTCATGAGTCTGGACTTGCTGCCCACTCAACCCATGGAACGGCGGCCGGTTTCCAAAGCCCCGGCGGATCGGCGGATTTCCGCGGATGCGCCAAGGCGGCGCCGCCGTGCGGGCGGCGCGGTAGCAGGGGTATTTGGGCAACGAAGAAGCGCGGGGGCCATCATTCCCACGGATCGCCACATTGCAGGGCCGGTGCCTGCGAGGCGCCCGTCATGGGCAAAGGTCGGCGCCCGAGCCTAGCGCAGCGCGGCCAGCACCTCTTCGGCCAGGGCATCGACCTCGGCGCGGGCGGTGGCGTGGCGCGCGGTCTCGCCCGCGCCCAGCCCCTGCCCCAGCGCCTCGGCATAGGCGACGCGGTTGGCAAGCTGTGCCGCCGCCACCTCGGCCCCCAGCGCGGCGGCACCCTCGGCCACCTCGCCGGTCAGGCGCGCGTGCGAGCGGGTGCGGTTCAGCACGATCAGCGTGTCGCATTTCTCGCGCCGGGCCAGGTCCAGCACGCCCTCGGTCGCCCACAGGTCGACATGGCTGGTCGCCACCGGCACCAGCACCAGGTCGGCCACGCGCAGCGCCGGGCGCAGGTCGCTGTCGATCTTGGGCGGCGTATCGATGATGACGAAATCGAAGCGCTTCTTCAGCTTGTCGGATTCGTAGCTGGCGCCCCAGGCCGAGGAGGTGGTGAATTCCAGCGCCTCGTCCTCGCCCCGGCGCTCCAGCCGTTCCAGGAACCAGCGCCCCATGCTGCCCTGCGGGTCGGTGTCCAGCAGCGCGACCGAATGGCCGCGTCCGCGCAGGGCCACCGCCAGGTTGACCGCGATGGTGGTCTTGCCCGAGCCGCCCTTCTGCTGGGCAATCGTGATGATGCGTCCTGCCATGAGCCCCTCCGTTCCGGCGATCGCCTGCCTGTTTCCTGCCAGACTAGGGGCTAAGCTTGCGCAATGCACGGCTTTTCGCAGCCGCAGCATCGGCATTCCGCATCAGGTCTTCCAGGTATCGACCACCTCGTACATCACCGGCTCGAAATGGCGGCACATGCCATGGATGGCGCGGTTGCGGGTGCGCATCTCGGGGCTGCGCAGCATGGCCTGGTAGTCGCGCCGGTCGCGCCATTGCGAATAGGTGCAGATGCGGGTCTGCGCATCGTTCAGGTGGATCGCGCCCGAGACATAGCCGGGCTGGTGCCGGATGACCTGGTCATAGGCGTCGTTCAGCGCGTCCAGCACGTCATGCGCGGTTCCGGGCGTCACCTCGAAGGTGCAGATCACGGTCTGGCCGGTGAATTCCTTGTCGATGCGGGTCATGGCTGGGCTCTCCTCCCTCGCTGCTGACCCAAGCTTAGCGCAGCGGCGGCGCGGGGGAAGAGGGTTTTCGATCCCGAGCCGGGCGCAGAAAGCCCAAGGCCGGATAAAGCCGGTCCGTCACCGCCAGGCGCATCTGCCGGGCCAGGGGGTCGTGAAAGACCTCCAGCGCCCCTCCGGCCTCGGCCCCCGACAGCCAGCCGCCGTCGAGCCGCCAGCGCCGGAAAAAGATCCGGTCCAGATCCTGCGCCGCGCGGAACTCCAGGCCGCGGCGCGCCTGTTCGGCGCCTCGCGCGGGCGCGATCCGGGCATCGGGGCCGTATGTCCGCCGCGCTTCGGCGATCCTGGCCTGCTGCGCGGCCATGGCCTGGGCCACATCCTCGTCGGTAATCGTGACCAGCCGGTCCATCTCGGCCCGGACCCCGGCCGGCAGCGTCGCGACCGCCGCCTCGGCCGCCTGGCGGAAACGCGGGTCGGCTTCGATCCTCATGCCCCAGGCACCGGGCTGGACGCGCCACAGCACGGGTTGGGCCGCCGGGGTCCAGGCGCCGTCCGCGACCAGCCCCAGGCGATCCAGCAGCGCCAGCAGCTCGGGCCGGGCCAGCGCCGGGCCCAGCCCATGCGCCACCGCGATGTTCGGCGGCGGCGGGGGCGGCGCGCCGATGCGGCGGATGATGAAATCCCCGGCCCGTTCCGGCGGCGGGCTGCCATCGGGCAGGCGATAGGCCAGCTGCCCCTGCTGGCGCGCCAGCCCCAGCACCGCGACGCAAAGATCGTCCCAGCGCGGCGGCATCGCCGGCCGCCGGGGCGCGGCGCGGCGGCTTGCGCCCCAGCCCGTCGCATCCGCGCGGCCCAGGGCCACCAGGGCCTCGCAGCCGATCTGGCAGGCGGTCACGGCCATGTCCTGCCAGCCGCTTCCGTCGTCCAGCGCCGGCAGGTTCCGTTCCAGGAAATCCGTGACCGCCCCCGGCCAATCCCCCGTCGCATGCATCCCGGATCCCTTTCCCGCTTTGGCCGGCCGCACCCCGCCGGCACGCTTGCGACCTGCGCATAACGGGCGCATGTTGCGCCGCGCAATGCGAAAGGACATGAGCATGATTCCGGTCTTCGACGGTCACAACGATTTCTTGCAGCGCATGGTGGCTGCGGGGCCCGGCCGCGACCGGCTTTGGCTGGAGGGCGACGGCAACGGGCATCTGGACCTGCCGCGGATGAAGGCGGGCGGGTTTGCCGGCGGCTTCTTCGCGATCTGGACGCCCTCGCCGCCCGGCCCCGACGATGCGCTGGCGGCGATGCTCAAGAAGAACCCGCCCTTCGCCCTGCCCCTGCCGCCCGAGGTGGAGCCGGTCCAGGCCCTACCCCATGCGCTGGCCCAGGCCGGGCAGCTGATGGCGATGGAGCGGACCGGCACGCTGGCGATCTGCCGGACCGCGGCCGAGATCCGCGCGGCCATGGCCCAGGGCCGCATCGCCGCCATCCTGCACATCGAGGGCGCCGAGCCGATCCCGGACCTGGATGCGCTGCATGTCTGGCACGCGATGGGGCTGCGCTCGCTGGGGCCGGTCTGGTCGCGGCCGACGCGCTATGCCCATGGCGTGCCCTTCGCCTTTCCCGCCTCGCCCGACACCGGGCCGGGGCTGACGGATGCGGGCAAGGATCTGGTGCGCGCATGCAACCGGCTGCGCATCATGCTGGACCTGTCGCATCTGAACGAAAAGGGCTTCGACGACGTGGCCCGGCTGTCGGATGCGCCGCTGGTCGCCAGCCACAGCTGCGCCCATGCCGTCGCGCCCAGCTCGCGCAACCTGACCGACCGGCAATTGCGGGTGATCGCCGAATCGCGCGGCCTCGTCGGGCTGAACTTTGCCGTGGGCTTCCTGCATCCCGAAGGGCGGCGCGACCCGATGCAGGGGTTCGCGGTCATGCTGCGCCACCTGGACCACCTGCTGGAATTGCTGGGCGAGGACGGCGTGGCGCTGGGTTCGGATTTCGACGGCGCCGACATGCCCGAGGATCTGGCCGATGCCGCCGCCCTGCCGAAGCTGGTGCAGGCGATGCTGGCGCATGGCTATGGCCGCGAGCTGGTCGAAAAGATCGCCTGGCGCAACTGGCTGGACCTGCTGGAGCGGAGCTGGGGCGGCTGAACGCGCGCGCCAGCCTGGCGGGACGCGGGGGCGCCGATCCGAAACCGGACACTCGGCAAAGGCACACAAGGATCGTCGCCCCCATGCGCAGGGAAATGCCACAGCCGCACCGCACGGTAAAGTTGTCCATTCGGACAGGATTCCCGCTATGCGGGAATCCCCCTCAGCCTCCGGTGACGACCGGCGTGACCTCCAGCGCATCGGCAAGCGAGCGGAAGCGGGCCTCGGCCACCTCGCCCATCAGCGCGCGCCCGGTCCGGGTCAGCTTCAGCTCCAGAAGCTTCTTCTTGCGCTGCAGCTTCAGCGTGCCCGCTTCGGCCGGATCCTTGACCGAGAACATGGCGCCGAAGCGCAGCGCCTTGCCCAGAACCTCGGCCTCGCGGATCTCCTTTTCCGAGAGCAGCGCGAACAGCGGCGCCATGGGCGAATTGGCGCGGCTGTTCTTGTAGCGGTGCAGCAGCGACAGGCCCAGGAACACCCGTTCGGGATGCGACAGCGCCGCCATGTTGGCCCGCGTGACATTGTCGAAACAGGCATCGGCGCGATAATCGGGATGGGTGCGCCAGGTGGTGTCGTGCAAAAGGCAGGCCGCCCGGACCAGCCGGTCGCGCTCGGGCGGCAGGTCGCCGAACAGCGGCTCCAGGAACTGGTAGAGCTTCTTGCCGAAACCCGGCATCCGCGCCATCTGCCGCTCGGCAAAGCGCGCCGCCTCGATCAGCGGATCGCGCGAGCGCAGCCCGGCCGGCATCTGTTCGTAAAGCAGCCCCTCGCGGATGCCGTAGGAAGAGACGGCCAGCGATTTCGGCTTGAGGCTTTGCACCAGTTGGCGCAGCACCTGGCTGGCCAGCGGCACCAGCTCCATCCGGCTTTGCGAGATGCCGGTCATCGCCCGCATCTCGGCCACGCTGCGCTCGCCGATCCATTTCACCGTGTCGGCGACGGCCTGCGGCGACATGCGATATTCGTGCAGCACGGTCATCGGGTATTTCGCCCGCTCCATGTCCAGCCGCGCGATGGCCCGCCACGAGCCGCCGACCAGGTAGATCTGTTCGTGCCCGCGGCCCAGCCGCTCGGCCGCCCGCTCGATCGCATCGCGGATATGGTCGCGCAGGCCCGCGGCGCCGCCCTTGACCTGCTGCAGCCGGAACGGGCCCAGGGGCGTCGAGATGCGGCCGCCGACCTTGCCGTTCGCCACCTCGGCCAGTTCCATCGAGTTGCCGCCGATGTCGCAGACCAGCCCCTTGGCATCCGGCCAGCCCAGCAGCACGCCCTGCGCGGAAAGCCGCGCCTCTTCCTCGCCGTCGATGACCCAGAGCTTCAGCCCGGTCTCCTTCTCGACCGCCTTGTGGAAGGCGGGGCCGTCCTCGGCCTCGCGCACGGCGGCGGTCGCGACGCAGGTCAGCGGCTTGATGCCCATGCTGTCGGCCAGCACCGCAAAGCGGCGCAGGGCGGCCATGCCGCGGCGCACGCCTTCGGGGTTCAGCCGGCCGGTGGTGGCCAGGCCCGAGCCCAGCCCGGCCATGACCTTTTCGTTGTAGAAATAGGCCGGCGAGCGCGCCGCCCCGTCGAACACCACCATGCGGATCGAGTTCGAGCCCACGTCGACCACGCCGACCCGGCTGAGCGCGCGTTCCGAGGCGCGTTCGAACAGCGAGCGTCCGAAGGGTTCGATGGTTTCTCCGCTTGCGGTCACGATGCCGTTCATCGGGTTCCTCTCGATTCCGTTACCAAGCCGGTCGCGCGCTTTGGATGGGGCAATTGCCTCCTTGCGTCAATCCGTCGAGTGCATCAGCGCCGGAACGTCACGCGCGCCCGCGCTGCCGCGCCCCGACAATGAGGGGTTTTCCATGAAGAACTTGTGACAGGAAAACAGGTCGTCGCGCCCGGCCGGCAGATAGCGCAGATAGCGCCCGTCGGGTTGCAGAAGCCAGCTTTGCGCCTCGTCGGCCATGTTGGCGGCCATGACCTGGCTGGTGATCTGCGCCTTCACCGTCTCGTTGAAGCATTCCACCAGCGCCTCGACCCGGCGGTTCAGGTTGCGCCCCATCCAGTCGGCCGAGCTGATGAAGACCCGCGCGCGCTTGGAGGGCAGGCCGAAGCCATTGCCGAAGCAGACGATGCGGGAATGTTCCAGGAAGCGGCCGACGATGGATTTCACCCTGATGTTGTCGGACAGGCCCGCGATACCCGGCCGCAGCCCGCAGATGCCGCGGATCACCAGGTTGATCCTGACCCCCGCCTGGCTTGCGGCGTAAAGCGCCTCGATCACGTCCTTGTCGATCAGGCTGTTCATCTTGGCCCAGATCTCGGCCGGGCGGCCGCGGCTGGCGAAATCGGCCTCGCGCGCGATCAGCTCCAGCAGCCGCTCCTTGAGGTCGATGGGCGAGATGGCGATGTTCTCCAGCCCCTCGGGCTGAACGTAGCCGGACAGGAAATTGAACACCTTGGAGGCATCTCGCCCCAGCGCCGGGTCGCAGGTGAACAGCGACAGGTCGGTATAGATGCGCGCGGTGATCGGGTGATAGTTGCCGGTGCCGAAATGGGTATAGGTCACAAGCTGGTCGCCCTCGCGCCGCACCACGGCGCTGATCTTGGCATGGGTCTTGTATTGCATGAAGCCATAGACGACATGCGCGCCCGAGCGTTCCAGCCGCCGCGACTGGCGGATGTTCGCGGCCTCGTCGAAGCGGGCCTTCAGCTCGACCAGCGCCGTCACCGACTTGCCCGATTCGGCCGCCTCGCAGAGCGCGTCCACGATGGGGCTGTCGCGCGAGGTGCGGTAAAGCGTCTGCTTGATCGCCAGCACGTCCGGGTCGCGCGCCGCCTGCGCCAGGAAGCGCACCACCATGTCGAAGGTCTCGTAGGGGTGGTGCAGCAGCATGTCCTTTTGCCGGATCGCGGCGAACATGTCGCCGTCGTGGTCCTGCACCCGTTCCGGCACCCGCGGGGTGAAGCCCGGCCATTGCAGGTCGCGCCGCCCGTCCAGCACCAGTTCGCGCAGGTCGGCCATGCCCAGAAGGCCCTCGACCTCGACCACCTCCTCGGGATCGACCTCCAGCTCCTGCATGATGACCCGGCGCAGCCGGTCGGGCGCGCCGGCGGTGATCTTCAGCCGGATGACCGAGCCGCGGCGGCGGCGCTTCAGCGCCGTCTCGAACTCGCGCACCAGGTCTTCGGCCTCTTCCTCGACCTCCAGGTCGCTGTCGCGCAGCACGCGGAAGGCGCAATGGCCGATGTCGCGATAGCCGGGGAACAGGCTCGGCAGATGCATCAGCAGCAGGTCTTCCAGCCGCAGGAAGCGCTTGCCGCCCGGCAGCGGGATGAAGCGGGCGATCTGCTGGGGGATGGGCACCAGCGCCTGCATCTGCCGCCCGTCGCTTTCCCGCGCCAGTTCCAGCGCCAGCGAAAAGCCGGTGTTGGGGATGAAGGGAAAGGGATGCGCCGGGTCTATGGCCAGGGGCGAGACCACCGGGAACACCTGCTCCATGAAATGCCGGCGCAGGAACTCTTCCTCGGCGCGGGTGACGCGGCCGCGCGACAGGATGGCGATGTCGGCCTGTTCCATCTCGCGGCGCAGGCCGTTCCAGACCGCCTGCTGCGCGCCCATCAGCCGGCGCGCATCGGCATTGACCAGCGCCAGCTGCTCGGCCGCGGTCAGCCCGTCGTCGGACAGGGTGGTGTTGCCTTCGCGGACCAGTTCGCGCAGGCCGGCCACGCGCACGGTGTAGAACTCGTCGAGATTGGTGGCCGAGATCGACAGGAAGCGCAGCCGCTCGAGCAGCGGCACGCGCGGGTTGCGCGCCTCGTCCAGCACACGCCAGTTGAAGGCGAGCCAGCTGATCTCGCGGTTGAAGAAGCGCGCGGCGCCCTCGGGCGGGCCGTCGGGCAGATCGCGCGGGGCGGGAAAGGGGGATTTCAGGAAATCGGCCTGGGTCATGTCACGGGACTTCGGGGAAAATGCGGGGCGATCATGCGTCGGCGGGGGCCAGCTTGTCCAGAAGCTCGGCCGCCAGCCGCCGGGTGATGGCGCGGCGGTCGGCCAGCGATTCGCGGTCGATGGCGGCGACCAGGCGGCGGGCCAGGTCCAGGTCGCGCTCCATGCGCAGCGAAAGCCAGTCCACCACCTCGGGCGCCACCTGGATCTGGCGGTCGGCGAACAGCTTGACCAGCACCGCCGGCAGCAGCGCGTCGTCGGGCGGGCCCAGGATCGCCTGCGCCGCCGTCTCCAGCCGCGAGCGCAGGTCGGGCAGCGCCACGCCCCAGTCGCGCGGCGGCGCCTGCGCGGTGATGAGAAGCAGCGCCCCCCGCGCGCCGGCCAGGTTCCACAGGTGGAACAGGCCCTGTTCGGCGACGGGATTGCCGCCGATCTCATGCGCGTCCTCGATGACCAGCGCGGCGCCGGGGCGGACCAGATCGTCCACGCTTTCGGGGGTCAGCGTCCAGCCGTGGCTGACATGGGCGCCATGCTCGACCGCCCAGAAGCCGACCAGATGCGTCTTGCCCGATCCCGGACCGCCGATCAGCAACAGCCGGCCCTGCGGCCAGCGGCCCGGCGCGTCCAGCATCGCCAGCGCATCGCGATTGGCCGCGGTGATCAGGAAGTCGTCGCGCGACGAGGCCGGCGGCATCGTCAGGTCCAGGGTCAATTGTCTGGCCACCGTTCAGCGGTCCTTGCCGCGCAGGTGGTCGCGCGTCTCGGCCCACAGATCGGAGGGCGAAGGCGGGCCCTCGGCATCGGGAACCTCGCCGGCCTGCTGGCGGTGCTGGTGTTCCTCCAGCAGATGCGCCAGATGCTCGTCGCGCTGGATCTGCGCCACGGCCACGTCGCGCGACATCTGCGCCAGCTGGCGCGCACGCTCGGTCGTGCCGCGCGGCACCAGCTCGACCATGGTCGGCGGCGCGGGGGGCGAGGGCACCTCGCGCCCGGTATAGAGCGCGCTTTCCTTGTAGCGGGCGACGGCAAAGCGGACCAGCACCCCCAGCGCCGCCGCCGCCGGCACGGCGATGAGCAGGCCGACGAAGCCGAAGAGCGTGCCGAAGACGGTCAGGGCCAGCATCAGCCAGACCGGATGCAGCCCGACATGGCCGCCGACGATCTTGGGTTGCAGGTAGTTGCCCTCGACGATCTGGCCCAGGACGAAGACCGCGATCACCGCGCCGATCCAGACCGGCTCGCCCCAGAAGGAGAACAGCGCGACGCCGATGGCGGTAGCGCCGCCGACCAGCACGCCGACATAGGGGATGAAGGACAACGAGGCGGCGATCACCCCGATCGCGATGCCGAAGGGCAGGCCGATCAGCGCCAGGCAGACCGAATAGAAGGTGCCCAGGATCAGGATCACCATGCCCTGCCCGCGCACGAATCCCGACAGCGCCGCGTCGATCTCGTGTCCCAGCCGGCGGATGGTGCCGGCATGCTGGCGCGGCAGAAGCTCGTCCAGCCGGTCGACCATGTTGTCCCAGTCGAGCAGCAGGTAGAAGGCGACGACCGGCACGATCACGATCAGCATGACCATGCTGACCACGCCCATGACCGAGCCCAGCACGGTGCTGACCAGCTGCCCGCCCCGCTCGCTGATCTGCTGGCCCATGTTGGCAAGCGCGCTGTTGACCGGGCTGCCCTCGGTGAAGATCTCGGGGAACCGGGTCATCAGGAACTGCTGGAGGCGCTGGAACATCTCGGGCGCGGTCTCGATCAGCGCGGTGGTCTGGCGCACCAGCACCGGCACCAGCAGCAGAAACAGCGCCACCACCAGCAAGAGCCCGCAAAGCGTGATGATGACCACCGAGGCGGTGCGCGACAGGCCCAGCCGCTCGAGCCGGTCGGCCAGGGGATCGAAGAGATAGGCCACGGCCGCGCCCATGATGAAGGGCGTGACGGCATTGCCCACCCCCCAAAGCGCCAACAGCAGCACGGCCAGCGCGCCGCCCCAATACAGGATCTGTTTCTGCACCGGCAATTGCATGGGTCTCGTCGCTCCCGTCCCCGCGTTCGGCTTCCTATGTGGACGGTCGCGGCGCGGCTTGCAAGGAAGGGCGTTGCCCCGCTATCCGCGATCCGCTAACCCGTGCCGGCCATCATGAGGATTTCGCCATGCGTCTGTCGCGCTATTTCATGCCCGTCCTGAAGGAAGACCCCAAAGAGGCCCAGATCGTCAGCCACCGGCTGATGCTGCGCGCCGGCATGATCAAGCAGCAGGCGGCCGGCATCTATTCCTGGCTGCCGCTGGGCTTCAAGGTGCTGCGCCGCATCGAGCAGATCGTGCATGAGGAACAGGCCCGCGCCGGCCATATCGCCATGCTGATGCCGACGCTGCAGCCCGCCGACCTGTGGCGCGAAAGCGGCCGCTACGACGATTACGGCGAAGAGATGCTGCGCATCCGCGACCGCCACAAGCGCGACCTGCTTTACGGGCCCACGAACGAGGAGATGATCACCGACATCTTCCGCAGCCATGTGAACAGCTACAAGGACCTGCCGCTGACGCTGTATCACATCCAGTGGAAGTTCCGCGACGAGATCCGCCCCCGCTTCGGCGTCATGCGCGGGCGCGAGTTCCTGATGAAGGACGGCTACAATTTCGACCTGACCAAGGAAGACGCGCTGCACGCCTATAACCGGCATCTGGTCAGCTATCTGCGCAGCTACGAGCGCATGGGCCTGCAGGCGATCCCGATGCGCGCCGACGGCGGGCCGATCGGCGGCGATTATACGCATGAGTTCCTGGTGCTGGCCGAGACCGGCGAGTCGGAGGTGTTCTACGACAGCGAGATCACCGACCTGAAATTCGGCGACCGCGCCATCGACTACGACGATGTCGCGCAATGCCAGGCCGTGCTGGAGGAATTCACCAGCCGCTATGCCCGCACCGACGAGACCCATGACGCGGCGCTGTTCGAGCAGGTCCCCGAGGCGCGGCGGCGCCAGGCCCGCGGCATCGAGGTCGGGCAGATCTTCTATTTCGGCACCAAGTATTCCGAGCCGATGGGCGCCACCGTGGTCGGCCCCGACGGCGCACGCGTGCCGGTTCACATGGGCTCGCACGGGATCGGCGTCAGCCGCCTTCTGGGCGCGATCATCGAGGCCAGCCATGACGACAAGGGCATCGTCTGGCCCGAGGGGGTGACGCCCTTCCATGCCGGGATCGTCAACCTCAAACAGGGCGACGCCTCGACCGACGGCGCCTGCGAGGCGCTTTACGCCGAGCTGAAGGCGCAGGGGCTGGACCCGCTCTACGACGACCGCGACGAGCGGGCGGGGGCGAAATTCGCCACCATGGACCTGATCGGCCTGCCCTGGCGCATCACCGTCGGGCCGCGCGGGCTGGCGGCGAACAAGGTCGAGCTGACCTCGCGCCGCAGCGGCGAATCGATCGAGGTCTCGCCGCAGGAGGCGGTGGCGCGGCTGAAGGAGATCTACCAGCCGGTCTTCGACGCCGCGAAATAGGGCCGCGAAATAGGCGCGGCCGCGCGCGGCGGAACGGTTGCCTGGGTATTTGGGCAACGGAGAAACATGGCGGGCGGCGCCCAGGCGGCGCCCTTTGCCCAGGCGGCTTGGCCGCATGTGTGTCTGGTGAACGGAACGCCCCCTGCCCTGCGCGCGGTGTCGGCGGGGCCGGGCGGCGCGGGCCTTGTCGTGGTTGTTGTTGTGGTGGTTCAAGAGTGGGCGGTTCATGGTGAAGAAAGCGCTGATTACCGGGGTCACGGGTCAGGACGGATCCTACCTGGCCGAGTTCCTGCTGGAAAAGGGCTATGAGGTGCATGGCATCAAGCGCCGCGCCTCGAGCTTCAACACCCGGCGCGTCGATCACATCTTCCAGGATCCGCACGAGGTCGCGCCGCGCTTCCTGCTGCATTACGGCGACCTGGGCGATGCCTCGAACCTGACCCGGATCATGGCCGAGGTGCGGCCGGACGAGGTCTATAACCTGGGCGCGCAATCCCATGTCGCGGTCAGCTTCGAGGCGCCGGAATATACCGCCGATGTCGATGCGCTGGGGACGCTGCGGCTGCTGGAGGCGATCCGCTTCCTGGGGCTGGAGCGGGCGACGCGGTTCTACCAGGCGTCGAGTTCCGAGCTTTACGGGCTGGTGCGCGAGACGCCGCAGACCGAACGCACGCCCTTTCACCCGCGCAGCCCCTATGCCGTGGCCAAGCTCTATGCCTATTGGATCACGGTGAACTATCGCGAGGCCTATGGGCTTTTCGCCTGCAACGGCATCCTGTTCAACCACGAGAGCCCGCGCCGCGGCGAGACCTTCGTCACCCGCAAGATCACCCGCGGGCTGGCCAACCTGGCCCAGGGGATCGGCGGCTGCCTTTATCTGGGCAACCTGGACGCGCTGCGCGACTGGGGCCATGCCCGCGACTACGTGCGCATGCAATGGCTGATGCTGCAATCCGACGCGCCCGACGACTACGTCATCGCCACCGGCGAGCAGCATTCCGTGCGCCAGTTCCTGACCTGGGCCGCCGCGGAGCTGGGCATCGCGCTGGAATTTCGCGGCTCGGGCGTGGATGAGTTCGCCCTGGTCGCCTCGGTCGCGGGCGAGCGGGCGCCGGCCTTGCATCCCGGCGACGTGGTGATGCGGGTCGATCCGCGGTATTTCCGCCCGGCCGAGGTGGCCAGCCTGCTGGGCGATGCCGGCAAGGCGCATCGCCGGCTGGGCTGGCGCCCCCGGACCGGGCTGCGCGAGATGATCGCCGAGATGGTCGCCGCCGACCTGCGGGCGGCGCGGCAGCATGCGCTGCTCAGGCGGCATGGGCTGGGTCCGGCCGTCGCGGGAGAGGTGGGATAGATGGCGCGGCTCTTCGTCACCGGCGGCCATGGCATGGTGGGGTCGAACCTGCGCGCCCATCCCGGCATCGCCGCCTGGCAGGTGCTGGCGCCTGCCCGCGCCGAGCTGGACCTGTGCGACGCGGTCGCGCTGCGGGACTGGCTGGCGCGGCATCGTCCCGACGCCGTGGTCCATGCCGCGGGCGTCGTCGGCGGCATCCAGGCCAACATGGCCGAGCCGCTGCGGTATCTGGCCGAGAACGCCCGCATCGGGCTGAACCTGATCACCGCCTGCCGCGAGATCGGCGTTCCGGTGCTGCTGAACCTGAGTTCGAGCTGCGTCTATCCGCGCGACCTGCACCGCGACCTGGCCGAGGAACAGATCCTGACCGGCCCGCTCGAGCCCAGCAACGAGGGCTATGCCCTGGCCAAGATCATGGCGATGCGGCTGGTGGACCATGCCTGCCGCGAGAACCCCGCCTTGCAATGGCGCACGCTGATCCCCTGCAACCTCTACGGCCCCTTCGACACGTTCGACCCAGGGCGGTCGCATCTGCTGCCGGCGATCATCCACAAGATCCACCGCGCCAGGATCGAGGGCCGCGACAGGGTCGAGATCTGGGGCGACGGCCAGGCCCGGCGCGAGTTCATGCATGCGGGCGACCTGGCGGATGCGATCCTGCGCGCGCTGGCCGATCCCTCGGCCGTGCCGGCGGTGATGAACGTCGGGCCGGGGGTGGATCACGCGATCGAGGATTATTACCGCATCGTGGCCGGGGTGGTGGGCTGGCAGGGCCGCTTTGTCCACGACCTCGGCAAGCCCGTGGGCATGCGGCGCAAGCTTCTGTCCGTGGCGCGGCAGGCGGCCTGGGGCTGGGCGCCGCGGATCGGCCTGGCCGAGGGCATCGCCGCCACCTATGCCTGGTATCTGGAGCAGCAGCCATGAACCGCTTTCCCCTGGCAAGCTCCAGCTGGGACGAAGCCGAGCGGGACGCCCTGCAGCGGGTGATCGCCTCGGGCCGCTTTACCATGGGCCCCGAGGTCGCGGCCTTCGAGGCCGAGTTCGCCCGCTTCGCCGGCAGCCGCCATGCAGTGATGGTCAATTCGGGCTCATCGGCCAATCTCGCCATGGTGGCGGCGCTGCGCTACCGGCAAGACCCGGCCTCGCGGCTGATGCCGGGCGACCAGGTGATCGTGCCGGCGGTGTCCTGGTCCACCAGCTTCTTTCCGCTGCACCAATACGGGCTGCACCTGAAATTCGTGGACATCGACCGCGAGACGCTGAACTACGACCTTGCCGCGCTGGCCGCGGCCATCGACGACCGGACCCGCGCCGTCATGGCGGTGAACCTGCTGGGCAATCCCAACGATTTCGATGCGATCCGTTCGCTGATCGGCACCCGCCGCATCCTGCTGATCGAGGATAATTGCGAATCCATGGGCGCGACCTTCGCCGGGCGCCAGGCCGGCACCTTCGGGGTGATGGGGACGTTCTCGACCTTCTTCTCGCACCACATCTCGACCATGGAGGGCGGGCTGGTCGTCACCGACGACGAAGAGCTTTACCACATCCTGCTGGCGCTGCGGGCGCATGGCTGGACGCGCGACCTGCCCAGATGGAACCGCGTGACCGGCGAGAAGGGCGAGGATCCCTTCGAGGAAAGCTTTCGCTTCGTCCTGCCCGGCTACAACCTGCGCCCGCTGGAGATGTCGGGCGCCCTGGGCCGGGCGCAGCTGGAAAAGCTGCCGCGGCTGGTCGCGGCGCGGCGCGAGAACGGCGCGCGATGGGTCGAGGCGATGGCCGATCACCCGCTGTTTCGCATCCAGCGCGAGATCGGGGAAAGCAGCTGGTTCGGCTTTGCGCTGGTGCTGCGCCCCGAATGCGGGCTTGGCCGGCGCGAGGTCCTGGCGCGGCTCGGCGCGCTGGGATTCGAGACCCGGCCCATCGTCAGCGGCAATTTCACCGGCAATCCCGTGCTGCGGCTGATGGACCACAGCCTGCACGGGCCGATGACCCATGCGGACGAGATCGACCGCAACGGCTTTTTCATCGGCAACCACCCCCATGACATGCGGGACGCGATCCGAATCCTGGCCCGATTCCGCGGCTGAGCGGCTGGCCGCTGGACTTGCCGGCCCGGCTTGGTCAGGATCGGCGCCGAGGTTTTGGGTGGGCGGTCATGGGTGCAGTCTGGACAAGGCGGATCGGCGCGGCGGTCCTGGTCGTCGCCCTGGGCGCGGGGGCCGCTTTCCTGGCCTGGCCCGAACCGCCGCGCCCGGCGACGCCGGTGCCGGCGCTGAGCCTGGCCGGGGACGCGGGATTCCAGGCGGAACTCGGCCCACCGCGGCCCGGATGGACCGCCCTGCCCGCCCAGGCGACGGGGCGCGCGGCCGCTGATCCCTCGGGCCTGGGCTATCGCCATGAATGGCCGGGCTTTCACGCCTCGGCGCGGTTTCAGGGCACCGGGATCGTGCTGCGATTCGACGATGCGCTCAATCGCTGGCGCGTGACGCTGGACGGCAAGGCGGTCGAGGTCTCGCGCCCCGGCCGGCAGGATCTGCATATCCGCGGCCTTGCGCCCGGCCCGCATCAGATCCGCGCCGAGAAGATCAGCGAATCGAGCGGCCCGGCGCTTTTCGGCGGCTTCTTCCTGGACGATTCGGCCCAGGCGCTGCCTCCGCCCCCCCCGGCACCGCGGCTGATCGAGTTCATCGGCGATTCCGACACCGTCGGCTTTGCCAATACCGCCAGCCGCCGCGATTGCGAGGCTGAGGAGATCTATGCCGCGACCGACACCAGCCGCAGCTTCGGCCCGCAGGTCGCGGCGGCGCTGGGTGCGGATTACCGCATCGTCGCGCGCTCGGGCATCGGGCTTTTGCGCAACTACGGCGGCGCCGAGCCCGACCGCACCATGGACCGGCTTTATCCCCTGGCCCTGCCGGGACAGCCGGATGCGCCGGCCCTGCCGGAGCGCAAGGCGGACATCGTCGTCATCGGGCTGGGCTCGAACGTGTTCGGCTCGGAACTCGCCCCCGGCGAACGCTGGAGCGACATGGGCCAGCTGCGCCACGAGTTCGGCCCGGCGCTGGCCGATTTCGCCACCGCCCGCGCGCAGGAAAACCCCGGCGCGACCCTGGTGCTGCTGGCCTTCGGCGAATACGGGCCCGAACTGGTCGAGGCGCATCGGACCGCCTCGGCTCTGCTGGACGGCCGGGGCCTGGCCAACCGCCTGGTCGTCCTGGGCGATCCGCAGCGCAACGCCTGCCTGTGGCACCCCTCGGCCGAGGATCACGCGACGATCGCGCAGGCGCTGGTCGCGGCGCTGAAAGGGCCGGGTCCGAACTGAACGGCGCATTCTGTCTCTTGCGCCCGCCGCCGCGCGACCGCACACTCCACCCGACCCTGCCAGCCGAGCCGCCATGCATTCCCTCAGACCGACCCATAACCGCCTGCGCCGCCTTGCCGGCCTGGGCCCCGCGGATTTCTTTGCCACCGCCGTCGAGCGATGGGAGATCTGCCCGGCCGAGGTGGGCGAGGTCATGCCGGGCATCTGGCTGCCCGACCAGGTCGAGCATATCTCGCGCACCGAGTTCGGTTCCCTGCCCGACATCCTTGAACAGATGCAGGGCAATCCGGCCGAGCAGATTCCGCCCACCCTGGGCTATCGCTTCCGCGACGTGGATTTCGTCGATGGCGTGCTGCATGCGCGCGGGGCCGAACGCCACCTGCGCCAGCACAAGCGCTCGGGCCTGGGCTATGCCCGGCCGCGCGAAAGCCTGACGGGCGCGCTTTACGAAAGCTGGATCGGCAACCGCTGGTTCGGCAACTGGCTGCTGAACGATTGCCTTGCCTATCGCCTGGCCGAAGAGGCGGGGGCGCCGGTGACCTCCGCCCCGCTGCGCGGCGGCCATATCGCGCGCTACGAGAAATTGCTGGGCATGGCGCCCCGGCGCATCGGCGACGTGCATTTCGACGAGTTGGTCCTGTTCGACGACCTGCAAAGCAACAGCCACCGCCGCGGCCGCGCGCAGCGCAACCGCGCGCTGGTCCTTCAGGGCCGGGCGCTGGAGCCCCTGCCCGGCGTCTTCATCTTCCGCGGCGCCAGCGGCGATGCCCGCATCCTGGAGAACGAGGCCGAGATCGCCGAGCGGCTCGAGGTCGAATACGGCTTTCGCACGCTCTACATCGACCGCCACGACGCCGACGAACTGGCCCAGGCTGCCGGCGCGGCGCGGATCGTGGCGGGGGTCGAGGGCAGCCAGCTTGCCCATGGCGTCATCGCCATGGCGCCGGGCGGCACGGTGCTGACCCTGCAGCCGGCGGACCGGGTGACGACCTCGCTCAAGCTGCTGACGGATTGCTGGCAGCAGCATTACGCCATGGTGGTGGGGTCGGGCACCGCCCGCGGCTACCGGGTGGAATGGGACCAGATCCGGCGCACGCTCGACCTGATCGCGGCGCAAACCGCCTGAAACCCGTCCTAACAGTCAGGTTGAGTTTGCCGCGAGACATCGGAATATGGGGGCGGGCGAGCTTTATTTCCCGCCGAAGTGATTAAGCAAGTGCATGGTGATGTTCGAAACTCTCCGGGATGACTACAAAAGACACGGCCGTTCGCTGACCGAGCCCGCCTTCGTCTCGCTAGCTGTCTATCGCTATGGCCGCTGGGCCATCGGGCTGAAGAACCCGCTGCTGCGCTGGCTGGCCGGCAAGCCCTATGCGCTGATGCGGATCCTGATCCTGAACGTGACCAAGGTCTGGATCCCGCCGCAGGTGCGGCTGGGGCGCGACTTCCACATCATCCATGCCGAGGGCTCGCTGTCGATCCATCCCGACGTGGTGATCGGCGACCGCTGCGGGGTGATGCACAACGTCACCATCGGCACCAACATGGGCCCCGGCGCGCCGGTGATCGGCGATGATGTGTTCATCGGGGTGAATTCCTGCGTGCTGGGGCCGATCACCATCGGCGACCGGGTGCGGATCGGCGCCAATACCGCGGTGACGACCAACGTGCCGCCGGATTCGGTGGTGATCGGCTCGCCCGCCAAGATCTATCCCAGCCTGCCGATCTTTGCCGCCAAGAAGAAGGCCCCCGAGAATGAGTGACGATTTCGACTGCAGCATGTGGCGTCTTCTGGCCGACAACCTGCCCGCCCGCGCCGACAAGATCGCCGCGGTGGACCAGGGCCGCTCGGTCAGCTACGCCGAACTCGCGGCCGAGGCGGGGCGCGTGGCCGACTGGCTGGTCGGGCGCGGCATCCGTCCCGGCGACCGGGTGATCGTGCATCTGCGCAAGGGCATCGACGAGGTCGCGGCCATGTTCGGCGCCTGGAAGATGGGCGCCGTGGTCATCAACGTGAACATCCGCTGGACGCCCGCGCAGCTGGCCTATGTCGCCCGCGACAGCCAGGCGCGCGCAGCGATCCTGCCCCGCAACGCGCTGGAGGCGCTGGTGGGCGAACATGCCTTGCCCGAGGGCACGGCCTATCTTGTTCAGGGCAAGGCCGAGGGCCTTGTCCAGGGCGCGGACCCCTGGGGGGCGCTTGGCGCCGACCGGGCTTCCGCGCCCGACGAATCCGACCCGCGCGGGTTGGCGATGATCATCTACACCTCGGGCTCGACCGGCGCGCCCAAGGGGGTGATGCTCAGCCATCGCAATATCCGCGTGGGCGCCATCTCGGTCGCGGACTACCTGGGGCTGGACGAAAGCGACCGGCTGCTTTCGGTGCTGCCCTACAGCTTCGACGCCGGGCTGAACCAGCTGACCACCATGCTGCTGACCGGCGGGACGGTGGTGCATCAGCCGCTGACCATGCCGGCCGAGATCATCCGCATGGCCCAGGCCGAATCGGTGACGGGGATCGCCGGGGTGCCGCCCTTGTGGAACCAGATCGTGCGGCTGCTGGTGGACCGGCCGACCGAACTGCCGGCGCTGCGGCGCATCACCAACACCGGCGGCAAGATCCCCCCGAACATCCTGAAACTGCTGCCGCAGGTGTTTCCGGGCGTCGACATCTACCTGATGTATGGGCTGACCGAGGCGTTCCGCTCGACCTATCTGCCGCCGGCGAAATTCGCGGCCAAGATGGGCTCGATTGGCCGGCAGATCCCGAACGCGCAGGTCTTCGCCATCAAGCATGGCGAGGGCATCGCCGGCCCCGGCGAACAGGGCGAGCTGGTCCATGCCGGGCCGCTGGTCAGCATGGGCTATTGGGAAAAGCCCGAGGTGACGGCGCAGAAGATCCGCCCCTGCCCCGAGCTTGCGCACCTGCTGGGCGACGAGCCGGTGGTCTGGTCGGGCGACCTGGTGCGCGTGGACGAGGACGGCGACCTGTGGTTCGTCAGCCGCATGGACGAGATGATCAAGACCCTGGGCTTCCGCCTGTCGCCGACCGAGGTCGAGGATGCGATCTCGCAAAGCGGGCTTGTCACCGACGTGGTGGCCTTCGGGGTCGAGGATGCCGACCTGGGCCAGGCGGTTCACGCGGTCGTGACCTATCTGCCGCAGGGCGACGAGGCCGCGCTGGCCGCGCATTGCGCCCGCGCCATGCCCCATTACATGCGTCCCCAGCGCTATCATTCCTGGCAAGGCGCCATGCCGCGGACCGCCAGCGGCAAGCTGGACCGCCCCGCCATCATCTCGGCCGCCAGGGCCGCATCGCAGAACTGACCAGAAAGGCATTGAATCCATGAGCCTGAGCAAGGACGAACTGTTCCGCTATATCCGCGCCGAACTGAACATCGACACGCCGCTGGACGGCGATACCGAGCTTTTCTCGACCGGGATGCTGGATTCGGTGGCGATGGTCGGGCTGATCTCCTTCGTCGAGCAGCATGCCGGGGTGCGGGTGCAGCCGGGCGACGTGACGCTGGAGAATTTCGACACGGTGGACGCTATCCTGGCCTATGTGCAGACCCTTGACTGACCTCGACCGCCACCTGTCCGAGGCCGCGGCGCGCTTCGGCACGCCCTGCTATGTCTATGCCACCGACCTGGTCGAGGAACGGCTGGCGCATCTGCGCGCGCATCTGGGGCGCTGGTTCGCCGTCAGCTTCGCGGTCAAGAGCAATCCGAACCCCGCGCTGCTGGGCTGGATGCGGGACCGGCTGGACTGCCTCGACATCTCTTCGGGGGGCGAGCTGGCGCTGGCGCGCGAGGCGGGCTGGGATGCGGGCCGGATCAGCTTCACCGGCCCGGCCAAGCGCGAGGCGGAGCTGCGCGCCGCCACCCAGGCGGGCTTGGGCGAGCTGGTGCTGGAAAGCCTGCGCGAGGCGCGGCTGGCCGATGCCGTCGCGGCCGAGCTGGGCCGCGTGCAGCCGGTGCTGGTCCGCCTGGCGCCCTCGCGCGTGCCCAAGGGTTTCGGCGACCAGATGGCCGGCCGGCCCAGCCCCTTCGGCGTCGATGTCGAGGACGCGGCCGAGATCCTGCCGCAGATCGCCGCCCTGCCGAACCTGCGCATCATCGGGCTGCACATCTATTCCGGCACGCAATGCCTCAAGCCCGAGGCGATCTGCGAGAACTGGCGCATCTTCATGCAGGTCTTTTCCGAGACCTGCGCCGCGTTGGACCTGCGCCCGGAAAAGCTGATCTTCGGCGCCGGGCTCGGCATCCCCTATCACCCCGGCGACGGCGCGCTGGACCTTGCCGCCATCGCCGCCGAGATCGGCCCCGAACTGGACGCCTTCGCCGCGCGCTTTCCCGCGACGCGGCTGGTGCTGGAGCTGGGCCGCTACCTGGTCGGGCCGGCGGGCTGGTTCGTGGCCCGCGTCGTCTCGGTCAAGCAGTCGCGCGGCAGCCGAATCGCCATCTGCGACGGCGGGCTGAACGCCAACCTGGCGGCCTCGGGCAATTTCGGCATGGTGCTGCGGCGCAATTACGTCATGCACCGCGTCGGCGGCGACGAGGGCGGCACCCGCCCCGAGGAAAGGCAGGACATATCCGGCCCGCTCTGCACCTCGATCGACAAGCTGGGCGGCGGCGTCGCCCTGCCCAGGCTGGAGGAAGGCGACCTGATCGCCATCCATGCCTGCGGCGCCTATGGGCCGACCGCCAGCCCGCTGCATTTCATCAGCCACCCCATGCCGGCCGAGGTGCTGCTGACCGGCGGGCAGATGCGCGACGCGACCCGGATCCGCGGCGGCTGAGGCCCGGCCGCCGCCCCATTTCCGGGCAAGCGATAAAATATTTCTGATCTTGGATTTTTGCGTCGTTTTTATCGACCGGGTCGGTTGTGTTTTCCGCGGCTGCGCGTCTATTATCTGCGCACAGCCCGAACCGGAAAAGGAACACGATGGTCGAACAGAACCTGTTGCTCTTGCTTGTTCTGACGCCATTCGTGTCGGCCGCCCTGGCGGCCACACTTCCCATCCGGGCGCGCAACGCCGAAGCCTGGCTCGCCGGGCTGACGATGATCGTCGCGCTGGTGATCCTGGGCGTGCTCTACCCCGCCGTGACCGAGGGGCGAAGCATCACCGGCACCTTCCGCTGGGTCAGCTCCATCGGGCTTGACCTGACCTTCCGCATCGACGGGTTTTCCTGGCTGTTCATGGTGCTGGTGGCGGGAATCGGCTTCCTCGTCATCCTTTATGCGCGCTACTACATGTCGCCCGACGACCCGGTGCCGCGGCTCTATTCCAGTCTGCTGGCCTTTTGCGGCGCCATGTCGGGGCTGCTGCTGTCGGGCAACATCATCATGCTGGTGGTGTTCTGGGAACTGACCAGCATCGTGTCGTTCCTGCTGATCGGCTATTGGTTCCAGAGGCAGGACGCACGCGACGGCGCGCGGATGTCGCTGATCGTGACCGCCTCGGGCGGGCTGTGCCTGATGGTGGCGATGATCATCCTGGGCCAGATCGCCGGCAGCTACGAACTGGACGCCGTGCTCAAGGCCGGGCCGCAGATCACCAGCCACCGGCTTTATCCGGTGGTGCTGATCCTGTTCGTGCTGGGCGCCTTTACCAAATCGGCGCAATTCCCGTTCCATTTCTGGCTGCCCAATGCCATGGCGGCGCCGACGCCGGTCTCGGCCTATCTGCATTCGGCGACCATGGTGAAGGCCGGGGTCTTCGTGCTGCTGCGCTTCCACCCGGCGCTGGGGGGCACGGACGCCTGGTTCCAGATCGTGACCGGCATCGGCATGACCACGCTGCTGCTGGGGGCGGTGGTGGCGCTGTTCCGCCACGACCTCAAGGGGCTCTTGGCCTATTCCACCATCAGCCACCTGGGGCTGATCACGGCGCTGGCCGGGATCGGCAGCCCCTTTGCGCTGATCGCCGCCGTGTTCCACATCGTCAACCATGCCGTCTTCAAGGCCTCGCTGTTCATGGCCGCCGGCATCATCGACCACGAGACCGGCACCCGCGACATGCGCCGCCTGTCGGGCCTGGCGCGGGTCATGCCGGTGACGGCGATGCTGGCGATCATCGCCTCGGGGGCGATGGCGGGGGTGCCGCTGCTGAACGGGTTCCTGTCCAAGGAGATGTTCTTCGAGGCGACCTATGTCTGGAACAACGGCGGCTCGCTGGACAATTTCGCGCCCTATGTCGCGGTGCTGGCCGGGGCGTTCAGCGCCGCCTATTCGCTGCGCTTCATCGTCACCGTGTTCTTCGGCCCGCCCGCCACCGACCTGCCGCAGGAACCGCATGAGCCGCCCTTGCTGATGCGCCTGCCGGTGGCGATCCTGGTGGCGATCTGCCTGGCGGTCGGCATGTTCCCGCAGCAGGTGCTGGGCACCTGGCTGCAGACCGCCAGCATGGCCGTGGTCGGCCCGGAACTGCCGCATTTCAGCCTCAAGATCTGGCACGGCGTCAACCCGCCCCTGATCATGAGCCTGATCGCCATGTCGCTGGGCGCGCTGATCTACCTGCTGCCGCGCCGGCTGATCGATTCGGGCGAGGACGGCACGCGGCTGATGCGGCGGCTGGACTTTGCCCGCGGCTTCGACTGGCTGCTGCAAGTCTTTACCATCCGGCTGCCGCGCTTTGCGCTGCGGGTGCTGTCGGCGAACGGGCTTCAGTCGCAATTGCGCGCCATGGTGCTTTTGTCGCTGGCCGGGGCCTGGTTCGTGCTGCGCCGGCTGGACTGGAACGTGCCCATGCCGGAACTGGGCGCAAGCGAGCTGGTCTTTGCCCTGCTGTGGCTGGTCGGCGGCACCTGCGCCGTCGGCGCCGCCTGGCAGGCCAAATATCACCGTTTCGCGGCGCTGGTGCTGATGGGCGGGGCCGGGCTGGTGACTTGCGCCACCTTCGTCTGGCTGTCGGCGCCCGACCTGGCCGTGACCCAGCTGCTGGTCGAGATCGCCACCACCGCGCTGCTGCTCTTGGGCCTGCGCTGGCTGCCCAAGCGCGACCAGGAGATCCCCGGCGACAACAACCTGACCGCCCGCTCGCGCCGGGCGCGCGACCTGCTGATCGCGCTGGCCTGCGGCACGGGCATGACCGCGCTGGCGCTGGCGGTGCTGCTGACCCCGCCCGGCACCTCGCTGGGCGACTGGTTCCTGCGCAATGCCTATGTCGAGGGCGGCGGCACCAATGTCGTCAACGTCATCCTGGTGGATTTCCGCGCCTTCGACACCTTCGGCGAGATCACCGTCCTCGCCGTCGTCGGGCTGACCGTCTATGCGCTGCTGCGCCGCTTCCGCCCCGCGCCCGAAAGCGTCGAGCGCCCGCGCCCGCAGCTCGATGCCGAGGAGCAGGCGCTGGAGGCCTATCTCTTCGTGCCCTCGGTGCTGATGCAATGGATGTTCGCGCCGATCATCGCGCTGGCGGCCTATCTGTTCTTCCGCGGCCACGACCTGCCGGGCGGGGGCTTCGCCGCCGGCGTCACCCTGGCCGTGGGCCTGCTCTTGCAATATGTCGCCGCCAATGTGCGCTGGGTCGAGGCGCGGATCACCGTGCTGCCGATGCGCTGGATGGCGGCGGGGCTGACCACCTCGGCGGCGGTCGGGGCGGGATCGTGGATCTTCGGCTATCCCTTCCTCAGCGCGCATGCGCAATATCTCGAGTTCCCGGTCATCGGCAAGGTGCCCTTCTCGACCGCGATGCTGTTCGATTTCGGCGTGTTCTCGACCGTGCTGGGCGCCATCGTGCTGATGCTGATCGCCATTGCCCACCAGTCGCTGCGCGTCGCCCCGCGCGCCCGCGCGCCCGAAACCGACGAGGAGACGCGCTGATGGAACTGATCCTTGCCCTGGCCATCGGCATCCTGGTCGGCTCCGGCGTCTGGCTGCTGCTGCGGCCGCGGTCCTACCAGGTCATCATCGGCCTTTGCCTGCTGGCCTATGGCGTCAACCTGTTCATCTTTGCCATGGGCCGGCTTTACGTCGGCGCCGCGCCGATCATGCCCAAGGGCGGCTTCGTCGATCCGACCGCCTATGCCGACCCGGTGCCGCAGGCGCTGGTGCTGACCGCCATCGTCATCAGCTTCGCCACCACGGCGCTGTTCCTGGTGCTGATGATCGCCTCGCGCGGGGCCACCGGCACCGACCACGTGGACGGCAGGGAGCGTCATCCATGATGAACGATGCGGCCATGCCCGACCATTTGATGATCGCGCCGATCCTGATCCCGCTGGTGGCCGGCGCGCTCATGCTGTTTTACAGCGACCGCAACCGGCAGACCAAGCTGATCATGGGGCTGGTGGCGGTGGGGCTGACCTTCCTGGCCTCGGTCGAGCTGATGGCCGACGTCAAATCCGCGACCGAACAGGGCGGCACCGTGGTCGGGCTTTACCGGCTGGGCGACTGGCCGGTGCCGATCGGCATCGTGCTGGTGCTGGACCGGCTTTCGGCGATGATGGTCATGCTGACGGCGCTTCTGGCCGCGCCCTCGCTGATCTATGCCGCCGCCGGCTGGCACGGCAAGGGCCAGCATTACCACAGCATGTTCCAGTTCCTGCTGGCGGGGGTGAACGGCTCGTTCCTGACCGGCGACCTGTTCAACCTGTTCGTGTTCTTCGAGGTGATGCTCGCCGCCTCATACGGGCTGATGCTGCACGGCTCGGGGCCCGAGCGGATCAAGGCCGGGCTGCATTACCTGGCGGTGAACCTGGCGGCCTCGCTGTTCTTCCTGATCGGGGTGGCGCTGGTCTATGGCACCACCGGCACGCTGAACATGGCCGACATCGGCCGCGCGCTCTATTGGCTCGACGATGCCGAGCGGCTGCTGTTCCACGCCGCGGCGACCTTCCTGGGGCTGGCCTTCCTGATCAAGGCGGCGGCCTGGCCCCTGTGCTTCTGGCTGCCGCCGACCTATGGCGCCGCCTCGCCGCCCGCCGCCGCGATCATGGCGATCATGACCAAGGTCGGCATCTATGTCATCCTGCGGCTGTCGCTTCTGGTGCTGGGACCGGATGCCGGGCCCTCGGCGGGCTTCGGCGCCTCGGTGCTGATGATCGGCGGGGTGGTGACGATGGCATTCGGCATGATCGGCATCCTCGGCACGCCGGAACTGGTGCGCAAGGGCGGCTATCTGGCGATCATCTCGTCGGGGACGGTGCTGGCCGCGATCGGCTTTGCCCAGGCGGGGGGCGGCAGCTCCATGCTGGGCGGCGCGCTTTACTACATGGTGGGCTCGACTGCGGCCATCTCGGCCTTCTTCCTGATCGCCGAGCCGGTCAGCCGCAACGACGAGGGCGACGACGACGCCCCGGCCGAGGACGACGGCTTCGACCCGCTGTCGGAACGCTGGGCGCCGATGGGGCTGGGCACGGTCGAGGACACCACCGCCCCCGCCAGCCAGCGCACCGTCAGCTGGCTGACCATGGCGATCTGCTTCGGCCTGGTCGCGGCGATGATCGCCGGCCTGCCGCCGATGCCCGGCTTCATCGGCAAGTTCGCCATCCTGCGCGGCGCGGTGCAGGACAACCTGCCCGCCTCGGGCCATCTGCCGGTCATCCTGTGGGCCTATGCCGCCATGCTGATCCTGTCGGGGCTGGGGGCGCTGATCGCGCTGATGCGCTTCGGCATCCGCCGCTTCTGGGCCGAGGAAGGCCCGACCCCGCGCATCCTGGCGCTTGAGGTGGTGCCGGTGGTCATGCTGCTGGGCATGATCGGCCTGCAGACCGTGCGCTCGGACGCGCTTCTGGGCTATACCAGCGCCACGGCCGACGCGCTGCTGGAGCCGCGCGTCTATCGCAGCGCGGTGCTGGCCGAGGCGCAGGACGTGCGCGCCGCGCCGGTGCAGAGCCTCAGCCCCGATCCGCTGCCCGAACCTGAGGCCGAAGCCGAGCCCGAAAACGGGCCAGAGGAGGGCGCGCAATGAGCCGCTTCGTCCCCCATCCCGTGCTTTCGGCCGTGCTGGTGCTGATGTGGCTGTTCCTGACCGCCTTCACCCCCGGCCATCTGCTGCTCGGCACGCTGATCGCGCTGGGGGCGGGCTGGTCGGTCGAGCACTTGCATCCGCCCAAGCCGATCTTCCGGCGCTGGCTGGCGATCCCCAAGCTGATGGCGGTGGTGGCGCTGGACATCCTGCGCTCCAACATCGCCGTGGCGCGGGTGCTGATCCTGGGCCCCGACCATCCGAAATACCATTCGGGCTTCGTCGAGCTGACGCTGCGCTTGCGCGATCCCAATGCGCTGGCGGTGCTGGCGATCATCCTGACCGGCACCCCCGGCACCGCCTGGATCGAATTCGACCAGGAGGAAGGCCGGCTGCTGCTGCATGTCCTCGACCTGCGCAGCGACGACGACTGGCAAAGCCTGATCCGCGACCGCTACGAGGCGCTGCTCATGGAGATATTCGAATGACGGCCGAGATCCTGCGATTCGCCCTGGGCTATGCCCAGATCGCCCTGATCCTGGCTCTGGGGCTGGCCTGCTGGCGGATGCTGCGCGGGCCGCGGGCGCAGGACCGCGTCCTGGCGCTCGACACGATGTACAGCATCGCCATGCTGCTGTTTCTGGTCATCGGCATGGGCAACGGCAATGTCTTCTTCTTCGAGGGCGCGCTGGTCATCGCCGTGCTGGGCTTTGTCACCACGGTCTGCGCCGCCAAGTTCCTGATGCGGGGCGAGGTGATCGAATGATGCATCTGGAGCAACTGCCGCCCTGGGCCGCCGTCATCATCGCGCTGTTCGTGGTGGTCGGCGCCTCGCTGACGCTGCTGGGCGGGGTCGGCCTGGTGCGGCTGAAAAGCTTCTACCAGCGGCTGCACGCGCCGACGCTGGGCTACAGCTATGGCACGCTGCTGATCATCCTGGCCTCGATGCTGATGTTCTCGCTGGCCGAGGGGCGGGTGGTGGTGCATGAGCTGATGATCGGCATCTTCATCATGGTCACGACGCCGATCACGCTGTTGATGCTGGGCCGGGCGGCGCTGCGCCGCGACCGCGACCGCAAGCTGGGCCATGACGAGGTGGTGCCGCCCCGCATCCGCAGCACCGAGCCCCCCGCCGAGACCGAATCCGAAACCGGCGATCCGCAGCCCTAGCGCGATTGCGCCAGCACCTGCCGCAGCAGGGCGGGGTCGACCGCATCGGTGACGAAGGCCTGGCCGATGCCGCGCGCCAGGACGAAGCGCAGCTTGCCGTCCTGCACCTTCTTGTCCTGCGCCATCAGCCCGATCAGCGCCTCGTCGTCGGGCAGCTCGTCCGGAATGTCGGCGATGCGCGCCGGCATGCCCATGGCGGCGAAATGCGCCGCCACCCGCGACGGCGCCTCCTGGCTGCACAGGCCCAGCTTGGCCGAAAGCTCGAAGGCCAGCGCGCAGCCGATCGCCACCCCCTCGCCATGCAGCAGCCGGTCGGAATAGCCGGTGGCCGCTTCCAGCGCATGGCCGAAGGTATGGCCCAGGTTCAGCAGCGCGCGCTCGCCCTGCTCGGTCTCGTCGCGCTGCACGATGCCGGCCTTCATCGCCACCGAATGGCGCACGGCGTGCAGCCGCCGCGCCGGGTCGGCCGCCAGCCCGCCGGCATTGGCTTCCAGCCATTCGAAGAAGCCCTCGTCGCCCAGCAGCCCGTATTTCGCCACCTCGCCATAGCCGGCGCGGAAATCGCGCGGCGTCAGGGTGGTCAGCACGTCGATGTCGGCCAGCACCAGCGCCGGCTGGTGGAAGGCGCCGATCAGGTTCTTGCCTTGCGGGCTGTTGATCCCGGTCTTGCCGCCGACCGAACTGTCCACCTGCGCCAGAAGCGTCGTCGGGATCTGCACGAAGCGCACGCCGCGGCGCAGGATCGCGGCGGCAAAGCCCGCCAGGTCGCCGATCACCCCGCCGCCAAGCGCGATCACCAGGTCGTTGCGCTCGATCCGCTGGGCCAGCAGCCATTCCACGGCGCGGCCCAGCTCGGCCCAGCATTTCGTCGCCTCGCCGGCGGGCAGGGCCAGCGCCGGCGCTTCGATCCCCTGCCGGGCCAGCGCCTCGCGCAGCGCCGGCAGGTGCAGCGCCGCCACCGTCTCGTCGGTCAGGACGGCGACGCGGCGGCGGCCGGCCAGCGCGACGATCTCTTCGCCCGCGCGGGCCAGCAGGCCCTGGCCGATGCGCACGTCATAGGAACGTGCGCCCAGGTCGACATGGACGGTTTCGATGCTCATTTGCCCTCCAGGATCGCCGGATCATGCGCGCGGATCGCGTCCAGCACGCGGTCCGCCGTCTGTTCGATGCTGTCGCCGCGCTGCGCGGGGACGCGGATGTCGGCCAGCGCATAGACCGGGCTGCGCTCGGCCAGCAGCCGCTCCAGCGTGCCGCGCGGGTCGGGGGTCTGCAGCAGCGGCCGCGTCGGCCGGTGCCGGACCCGGTGCCAGAGCGTCTCCAGGTCGCAGTCGAGCCAGACCGAGACCCCCTCTTCGCCGATGCGGGCGCGGTTCTCGGGGCGCAGCCAGGCGCCGCCGCCGGTCGAGACCACGCCCGGCCCCGAGGCCAGCACCCGGCCCAGCACCTCTGATTCGCGGGCGCGAAAGAAGTCCTCGCCGTCGCGGGCAAAGATTTCCGGGATGGTCATGGCGGCCGCGCGCTCGATCTCGGCATCGGTATCCGAGAACGGCCTGCGCAACCGGCGCGCAAGTTCGCCCCCGATCGCGGTCTTGCCCGCCCCCATCATTCCGATCAGCACGATGTTACGCCGCATCACCACCCGGATCCCGCCTCTTGCAACCGGACAGACTGATGGCGTGATCTTTCGGGAAATGCCATATATATTTCGCAAGAACCGGCGACAGACCGGCAAGCATATCGAGGCGGAAGGGGCAATTCATGCGGCTTTTGAAGGTGGTGGTGGTTCTGGTCATCCTGATTCTGGCGGGCCTGGCCGGCTATGCCTATTTCGGCGACATGAGTTCCGACCCGCGCGAGATGCGGATGCCGGTCGAACTGGACCTGGGCGCGCAAAGGGCCGCCGCCCCGGCATCGACCCCGGCCGCGACCCAAACGCCGGCCCCTTCGACGGCCACGGCCCCCGACGACGGCGATGCCGCCCAGTCCGCCCCGGCGGCCGAGGATGCGGGGGCGGGGCAGAATGACCTCGACTGACGGCCTTGGCCTGGCCTGCGCCCTGGTGGGCGGGCTGGCGCTTGCCCTGCCCGCCGGGGCCAAGCCGCCGCTTTCGGCCAGCGACTGGCTGTCGGGCAGCGTGCGCGAGCCCGACAACATCTCGTCCTGGCGGCCCGGCGACGCGCGCCCGCCCGAGCTGAGGCAGCGCGCCCGGCGCGAGCTTGCCCCCACCGGCGCGGTCGAGCCGGTCGGCGTGACCCGGCTGGGCGAGGGCAATCCCGACGGCAAGGGCACCGTCTCGCCGCGGGCGGCGGGGCTTCCGGCCGATCTTTGGGGCGACAGCGAGGCGGCGGTGCTGGTGCGGCTGATCCGCAGCCCGAACCCGCGCCTGCCGGCGCTGCGGCGGCTGGAGCGGCGGCTGCTGGCCGCGCAACTGCGCCCGGCCCGGACCGAGGCCGGGCAGGAAGGCACCCTCTTCCTGGCCCGCGTCGACAAGCTGCTGGACATGGGTGCCACCGGCGCCGCCAAGGAGCTGCTGAAGGCCGCCGGCCCCGGCGACCCGCAGCGGTTCCGGCGGCTGTTCGACATCGCGCTTCTGTCCGGCGACGAGGCCCAGGCCTGCGAGACCATGGACCGCACCCCCGGCGTCGCCCCCAGCTTTCCGGCGCGCATCTTCTGCCTGGCCTTCGGCGGCGACTGGGCGGCGGCGGCGCTGGTGTTTCACGGCGCCCAGGCCATGGGGCGGATCGACCCGCAGATGGCGACGCTCCTGGCGCATTACCTGGACGACGGCTATTCCGACAGCGCCGAGGAACTGGTGCCGCCCGCCGTGGTCACGCCGCTGGAACTGCGCCTGCACGAAGCCATCGGCCAGCCCCTGCCCTCGTCCAGCCTGCCCCTGGCCTTCGCCCTGGCGGACCTGGACCAGAACGAGGGCTGGAAGGCGCGGCTGGACGCGGCCGAGCGGCTGGCGCGGGCGGGGGCGATCCCGGCCTCGCAGCTGCGCATGATCTATCTGGAGCAGAAGCCCGCCGCCTCGGGCGGGGTCTGGGACCGCGCGGGCGCGGTGCAGGCGCTGGCCGATGCGCTGCTGATGCGCGACGTGGCGGGCGTGGGCCACGCCCTGCCCCGCGCCTTCGACGCCATGGTCGCGGCGGGGCTTGGCCCGGCGCTGGCCGACATGGTCGGGGCCGAGGTCGGCGCGCTGGGGCTGGATGGCCGCGCCGGCCGCATCGCGCTGTGGCTGGCGCTGCAGGCCGCGCAGCCGCAGGTGGTGCAGGCCCCGCCCGCCGATGCCGCGCCTTTCGAGCTGTGGCTTTTGCGCTTTGCCGAGGGCGAGCCGCAATCCGCCCCGCCGCAGGGCGAGGGCGAGCCGCGGGCGGCCGCGCTTTTCCCCGCCTTCCTTGGCCCGTCGGAGCAGAACCTGCCGGACAGCGCCGCGCAGCTGATCCTGGCCAACCGGCGGGGCGAGGCGCTGCTGGCCGCCATCGCCGATGTCGATGCCGGGCTCGACGGCGACCTGCCGCGGGCGGCGCAGGGCCTGCGCGTCCTGCGCGTGCTGGGCCAGCAGGAAATCGCGCGCCAGGCGGCGATCGAGCTGATCCTGGCCCCGGTGATGGCGCCCCCGCCGGGCGCCGGCGCACCGTGAGCGGCGGCGGCCTGAACGACCGGGGCCGGATCTCGGCCTTTCTCGACGCGCAGGCGGCCGAGGCGGGGGCGGCGCGCAACACCCTGCTGGCCTATGGCCGCGACCTGCGGGATTTCGCCGACTGGCTGGCGGCGCGCGACGACACCCTGCTGGCCGTCCCGCGCGAGGGGATCGAGGATTACCTGTCCCATTGCGACGCCCAGGGCCTGTCGCGGGCGACGCGGGCGCGGCGGCTGTCGGCGATCCGCCAGCTCATGCGCTTCGCGCTGGACGAAGGCTGGCGCGAGGACGACCCGGCCTGCCGCATCAGCGGGCCGGGCCGGATGCAGCGCCTGCCCAAGGTGCTGGACCGGGCCGAGGTGCAGGCCCTGCTGGACGCCCTGCCCCGCATCGGCCGCAACGAGGCCGAGCGCGCCCGCAACCTGGCGCTGGTCGAGCTGATCTACGCCACCGGCATGCGGGTGAGCGAGCTGGTCTCGCTGCCGGTGGGCGCCTGCCGCGGCGATCCGGCGCTGCTGCTGATCCGCGGCAAGGGCGGCAAGGAGCGCATGGTGCCGCTGAGCGATCCCGCCCGCCGGGCACTGGCCGCCTGGCTGAAGCGGCGCGACAATGCGCCCGCCGAAAGCCCGCTGGGCCGGCTGGTCGCGGGCAAGGGCGCGCGCTGGCTGTTTCCCGCCGCCAGCCGCGAGGGGCACATGACGCGCCAGGCGATGAACACCCTGCTGGGCCAGCTGGCGCTGGCGGCCGGCATCGACCCGGCCCGCGTCTCGCCGCATGTGATCCGCCACGCCTTCGCCACGCATCTGCTGGAGGGCGGCGCCGACCTGCGCGCGATCCAGACGCTGCTGGGCCATGCCGACCTGGGCACGACCGAGATCTATACCCATGTCCTGGACACGCGGATGCGCGACCTGGTGCTGAACCACCATCCGCTGGCCCATGCCGACGCCAGCGGAAAGAAGCCATGACCGTCCCAGCCCAAGCCGCGGATGCGGCCGCCGCCGCCCTGCCGGTCCCCGATTCGATCCTTGCCGATCCGGTGGTCTGGCTGACCTGCGCCGCCATCCTGCTGCTATTGGCGCTTTCGGCGTTCTTCTCGGGCTCGGAAACGGCGCTGACCGCCTCTAGCCAGGCCAAGCTGCGGTCCAGGGCCGACAAGGGGGATGCAGGCGCCGCGCGGGCGCTTGACGTGACCCGCGACAGCGAAAGGTTGCTCGGCTCGCTGCTGCTGGGCAACAACGTGGTCAACATCCTGTCGGCCAGCCTGGCCACGGCGCTGTTCACCCGCATCCTGGGCGCCGGCGGCGTGGCGGTTGCGACGCTGGTGATGACCGCGCTGGTGTTGATCTTTTCCGAGGTGCTGCCCAAGACCTATGCCATCCTTGCCCCCGAGGAGCTGTCCAGCCGCGTCGCCCGCCCGATCGGCGTCTTCACCCGGATCATGGCCCCGATCGTCGCGGTGGTCCGGCTGATCGTGCGCGGCATCCTGGCGCTGCTGGGCTTTCGACCCGACCGGGCAAGCCATGTCTTTTCCGTCCAGGAGGAAATCGCCGGCGCCCTGGCCATCGCGCAATCCAGCGGCTCGGTCGAAAAAGAGGAACGCGACCGCCTGCTGGGCGCGCTGGACCTGGGCGAACGCGCCGTCGAAGAGGTGATGCTGCACCGCTCGCGCATCGAAATGATCGACGCCGGCCTTCCCGCCGATCAGGTGCTGGACCTGGTGCTGAAGAGCCCGCATACCCGCCTGCCCGTCTATCGGGGCGAGCGCGAGAATGTCGTCGGCGTGATCCATGCCAAGGACCTGCTGCGCGGCGTGCGCCGGGCGCTTCAGGACCAGGGGCCGGACGCCTTGCGCAGCTTTGACGTGCTGGACACCGCCATGCCGCCCTATTTCGTGCCCGAGACCACGCCGCTGGACGAGCAGATGCGCGAATTCCTCAAACGCCACACGCATTTCGCGCTGGTGGTGGACGAATATGGCAGCCTGCGCGGGCTGATCACGCTCGAGGACATCCTGGAGGAAATCGTCGGCGAGATCACCGACGAACACGACATGGACGCCGCGCAAACGCTGCTGCCCGGACCGCAGGGCGACTACATGGTCGACGGCGCGATGACCATCCGCGACCTGAACCGGGCGCTGGACTGGTCCCTGCCCGACGACGAGGCCAATACCGTCGCCGGGCTGGTGATCCACATGGCCCAGTCGATTCCGGCGGCGGGCCAGGTGTTTTCCTTTCACGGCTACCGCTTCGAGGTGCTGGCGCGGCGGGAAAACCGCATCACCCGGCTGCGCATCCGCCCGCTGGAGACGCCGCCGGGCGAGGCCGCCGCCGATCAGTGATCGGCCATGCCGGCGGCGCGCTTGGCCTCCTCGACGCTGCCGCCGGCGCCGTTGAAGAAGGCGTTCAGCGCCACCGCCGCGATGGTCGCCAGCAGGATGCCCGATTCGACCAGCGGGTGGATGGCATGCGGCATCCATTGCTTGAAATCGGGGGCGATCAGCGGGATCATCCCGAAGCCGAGCGCCACCGCCACCACGAACAGGTTGTTGCGGTTGCCGGCGAAATCCACCGTCGAGAGGATGCGGATGCCGGTCGCGGCGACCATGCCGAACATGACGAGGCCCGCGCCGCCCAGCACCGGGGTCGGCAGCGATTCCACTGCCGCGCCCATCTTGGGCACCAGCCCGAACAGGATCAGGATCAGCCCGCCGGCGACGCAAATGAAGCGGCTCTTGATGCCGGTGACGCCGACAAGGCCGACGTTCTGGCTGAAAGAGGTATAGGGGAAGGTATTGAAGATGCCGCCGATCAGCGTGCCCAGGCCATCGGTGCGCAGACCGGCGGTCAGGCGCTGCGGGGTGATCTCGCGCCCGGTCATCTCACCCAGCGCCAGGAACATGCCGGTCGATTCGATCATCACCACGATCATCACCAGCACCATGGTCACGATCAGCACCGGGTCAAAGATCGGCATGCCGAAATGGAAGGGCGCGACGATGCCGAACCAATGCGCCTCGGCCACCTTGTCGAAGGTCATCTGGCCCAGCACGATGGTCAGCCCCGCGCCGATCAGCATGCCCAGCAGCACCGCGATATTGGCGACGAAGCCGCGGCCGAAGCGGGCGATCAGCAGGATCGCCACCAGCACCACGCCGGAAATGGCGATGTTGACCGGCTGGGCGTAAAGCGGGTTCTGCACGCTGGGCGCGGGGGCAAAGCCCTCGGGCAGCGCGGGCACGGCGCCGGTCCCGGCCAGGTCGCGCAGCTGGTTCAGCCAGCCCGCCGCGACCGGGTCCACCACCTTGGGCGCGGTCGGCCCGACCGGGTTGCCGAAGATCCAGTTGATCCCCACCCGCATCAGCGTGACGCCGATCACCAGGATGATGGTGCCGGTCACGAGCGGCGGAAAGAACTTCAGCATCCGCCCGACGAAGGGCGCGATCAGCATGGCGACGATCCCCGCGCCGATGATGGCGCCAAAGATCATCCGCGCGCCCTCGGGGCCCGGATAGGCATTGGCCATGGCCACCATCGGCCCGACCGAGGCGAAGGTCACGCCCATCATCACCGGCAGCTGGATGCCGAACCAGCGCGTCACGCCCAGCGACTGGATGATCGTGGCCACGCCGCAGCAGAACAGGTCGGCCGAGATCAGGAAGGCCACGTCCTCGGGCGAGAGCTTCAGCGCGCGGCCGACGATCAGCGGCACCGCCACCGCGCCGGCATACATGACCAGCACATGCTGCAAGCCCAGGGTCGTCATGCGCAACGGCGGCAGGATCTCGTCGACCGGATCGACTGCGGATGTCGCGGCTCTTGCCATGAGGCCCCCCTTCGTTGCCCGTTATCCTTGCGTTTTCGCAAGACTGCGCTGGCGGCCGGGCTTTGGCAAATGCTTTATGACGATCGCGTGATCAGCCGGCCTGCGCCGCGCAGGATGCGGCATCCGCAAGCGCGCCGGCCTGCATCTGCCGGCGCATTGTGCGGCGCAGGGTCTGGGTCAGGCCCAGTTCCGGCCAAGCCGCCTGGGCGGCGCGCAGATGCGCCTCGGCCCGCGGGGCGTCCTGGGCCTCGGCGGCGCGCAGCGCGGCCGATAGGCGCAGCAGCGGCTGGTCCGGCGCCAGCGCCAGCGCCGCATCCAGCCAGCGCTGCCCGGCCTTGCGATTGCCGGCGGCAAAGCAGACATCGGCCAGCCGCTTGCAGGTCAGCATCCGGCCCGGCCGCGCCGCATCCAGCCAGTGCAGCAGCGCCAGCGCCCGGTTCAGCCGGCCATGCAGCCGCAGCACCGAGGCGCAAAAGCCCAGCCAGGCCGCGTCCCCCTCGGCAAGCGGCGGCTGCTCGCCCCTGGCCAGCGCCGCCTCGACCGGGGCCAGCGCCTCGGCGCCGGGGCCCAGCTTGCGCCACAGGTCGGGCCAGACCAGCAGCTCGCGCTGCGGGCCCGGATCGCGGATGAACTCCGACCAGTCGATTCGCAACAGCCAAAGCGGCAGGATCCGGCCCTTGCCGCGTTCCGGGTCGGGCTGGGCATAGGTCGCCAGCAGTTCGGGGGCGAAGCCGAGCGCCCGGCTGGCCGCGCCGCCCTCGCGCATCAGCCGATGCGCCAGGGCGGGCATGATCGGCCCCTCGGCCGAGCGCCCGGCAAGGATCATGTCCACGAAGGCCGCGTCCGGTGCGGGCGCGGCGCCATCCGCATTCCCGCCCTGCCCGCCCGTGACCAGCAGCACCTGCCGGCATTGCGGCTTGTCGCGGTTGCGTATCAGCGGCGCCTCCAGCCCCTGCAAGGCCAGCCGCCGCGCCTTCTGCGCCCGGCCCGCCGACCAGGCCGCCACCGCAAGCTCGCGATAAAGAAAGGGAAAACGCTCCAGCAGCGCGCGGTTCCCGACCAAGGCATCGACCAGCTCCGCGCCTCGGCCGCGGCGCCGGGCATGGCCGGCGGCATAGCTTATGCTTTGCGCCAGATCGCCGGGCGCAAGGAAACTCTCCGGCCGCGACAGCACCCGCTCCAGCAGCGCATCATGGGCCGAAGCCTGCAGATCGGCGGGAAGCGCCCCCGGCAGGGTCACGATCCGGCATTCCCCCACCATCGCCGCCGCGCGCGAAAAGGCGCTGTGGCTGGGCGCGCCCACCTGGGCGCAACCGGCCATCAGCAGCAGTTCCAGCAGGTCGCGCTCGGCCGGGGTCAGCGCGCCGGGGTCCAGCAACTCCTGCACCGAGAGGATGCGCGGATCGCCCTGCCGCAGATGCTCGACCGCGGCCGGCGTGTCGGAAAAGGCGATCACCGGCCCCTCCACCGCGGCGACGAAGGCGCGGAAGAACTCGTCGGGCACATATTTCGACGCCCAGGAGGAATAGGACCAGGGATCGCCGTCCAGGATGTCGCCGCGCCGGACATGGATCGCTAGCGGCCGGCCGCCGCCCGCGCGCTCGAGGATGCGCCGCGCATCCGCCAGCGCCCGCGCCAGCCGCGGGGACAGGGCCAGATCGGCGGCCACGGCGCGCAGGCCGGCCGCCGCCTCGGCCTCGGGTTCGTCCATGAAGCGCAGGATCTCGGCCATGCTGTCGCACTCATAGCGCCGCCCCTCGGCCAGGGTCCGGGCAAAGCCGGCGCGGCTCATGCCCGGCGCGACTGCGGGCAGGTTGCGCAGGCCCGCGCGGTCGGGCGCGCGCCCGACCACGTCGATATGCGCGGCCACGAAGCCGGGATCCAGGAAATCGCGCGGATCGGCCAGCTCGGGATAGGGGCCGCCGGGCTGGGACAGCCACAGATAGCGCCCCGAGACCCCGAACTTGCGCGCAATCCGCATAACATTGAGCAGGCAGATCAGCCGCGCGCCGATCCGGTCCTGCCGGAAACCGATGATGGCGTGATGCTTTGTCATGCGAAACCGCCCCTCCGTTCCCCTTGCGGCTTGCAACCGCGCGCCCTCCTGCCTATCAGGACGTGCCGCCATACAACAGCACGGAATCCCGATATGGACATCGCCGCCCGCCGCAAGGCCGATCCCGCCCACTGGCGCCTCGCCACCGCGATCCGCGCCCTTTCCATGGACGCCGTCGAGGCGGCGAACTCGGGCCACCCCGGCATGCCGATGGGCATGGCCGACGTCGCCACGGTCCTGTTCCGCGACCACCTGAAATTCGACGCCGCCGCGCCGAACTGGTTCGACCGCGACCGCTTCGTGCTGTCGGCGGGCCATGGCTCGATGCTGATCTATTCGCTGCTCCACCTGACCGGCTACGAGCAGATGTCGATCGACCAGATCCGCAACTTCCGCCAATGGGGCGCGATCACCGCCGGCCATCCCGAATACGGCCATGCCGAGGGGATCGAGACGACGACCGGCCCGCTGGGCCAGGGCATCGCCACCGCCGTCGGCTTCGCCATCGCCGAAGAGGCGATGCGCGCCCAGTTCGGCGAGGGCCTGTGCAACCACAAGACCTGGGTCATCGCCGGCGACGGCTGCCTGATGGAAGGCATCAGCCAGGAGGCGATCGGCCTGGCCGGCCACCAGAAGCTGAAGAACCTGATCGTCCTTTGGGACAACAACGACATCACCATCGATGGCCGCGTGTCGCTGTCGGATTCGACCGACCAGCTGAAGCGCTTCGAGGCCTCGGGCTGGCGCACGCTCAGCTGCGACGGCCACGACCCGGCCGACATCGCCCGCGCCCTGGCCGATGCGGCCAGCGGCAAGGACGACCGCCCGGTCCTGGTCGCCTGCAAGACCATCATCGGCTTCGGTGCGCCCAACAAGCAGGACAGCTCGGGCGTGCATGGCTCGGCGCTCGGCGCGGCCGAGATCGCCGCCGCGCGCGAGGCGCTGGGCTGGGATGCCGCCGCCTTCACCGTGCCCGATGACATCCTGGCCGACTGGCGCGCCATCGGCGCCAAGGGCCGGGCGGAACGCGAAGCCTGGGCCGCCCGCGTCGATGCGGCGGAAAACCGCGACGAATTCGCCCGCCGCATCTCGGGCGGCACCAGCGAGCGGCTTGCCCCCACCATCGCCGCGCTCAAGCAGCAGGCGCTGGCCAGCAAGCCCAAGGTCGCGACCCGCAAGGCCAGCGAGATGGTGCTGGAGGTGGTGAACCCCGAACTGCCCGAGACGCTGGGCGGCTCGGCCGACCTGACCGGCTCGAACAACACCAAGACCAAGGATCTGGGCATCTTCACGCCGGAAAACCGCCAGGGCCGCTATATCCACTACGGCATCCGCGAACATGGCATGGCGGCGGCGATGAACGGCATCTGGCTGCACGGCGGCTTCCGCCCCTATGGCGGCACCTTCATGTGCTTCACCGATTACGCCCGCGGCGCCATGCGGCTTTCGGCGCTGATGGGCCTGCCGGTGACCTATGTCATGACCCATGACAGCATCGGCCTGGGCGAGGACGGCCCGACCCACCAGCCGGTCGAGCACCTGGCGATCTGCCGCGCCACGCCCAACACGCTGACCCTGCGCCCCTGCGACCTGATCGAGACCGCCGAGGCCTGGGAAATCGCGCTGTCGAGCGAATCGACCCCGACCGTCATGGCGCTGTCGCGCCAGAACCTGCCGCTGCTGCGCGAGGATGCGGGGTCCGAGAACCTCTCGGCCAGGGGCGCCTATGTCCTGCGCGAGGCCAGCGCCGAGCCCAGGGTGATCCTGATGGCCTCGGGCTCCGAGGTGGAAATCGCCGTCGCCGCCCGCGATGCGCTCGAGGCCGAGGGCGTGCCGACCCGCGTGGTCTCGGTCCCGTCGATGGAGCTTTTCCGCGACCAGGACGCCGAATACCGCCGGCAGGTCCTGCCCGCCGGCACCGTGCGCATCGCCATCGAGGCCGCCGTGCGCCAGCCCTGGGACTGGCTGCTCTTGGGCGAGCGCGGGCGCGAGGAAACCTCGGGCTTCATCGGCATGACCGGCTTCGGCGCCTCGGCCCCGGCGCCCACGCTCTACAAGGAATTCGGCATCACCGCCGAGGCGACCATCGCCGAGGCCCGCCGCCTGCTCGGCTGACCCATCCGGGCCGCGCTCCCAAGGCGCGGCCTGCCCAATCCCGGCCCCGAAGCCTGGTCCCCTCGAATCCCCGCCCGGCTTCTTCGTTCCCCAAATACCCATGCGACGGCGCGGGCAGGCACCCGCTCCGCCCCCATGGACCCCGCCGCCGCCCACGGGCATAAGCGGGAACAAGAGGGACATGCCATGACACCGCCCGAACCCAGCCCCGGCGCCTTGCCGCCGATCCTCGCGCCCGCGGGCGATCCGGCGCGCTCGGCGCAATTGCGCGGCATCCTGCTCCTGCTGCTGGCGATTTTCCTGTTCACGCTGATGGATGCCACCGGCAAGCATCTCTCGACGCTCTACCACCCGGTGCAGGTGGTCTGGGTGCGCTTCGTCACCAACCTGGCCATCGTCGCGGTCATCTTTGCGCCGCGGCTGCGCCCTGCCCTCGCCACCCGGCGCCCGGCGGTGCAGTTCTTCCGCGGCGTGACGCAATTCGGCTCGGGCCTGCTGTTCTTCAGCGCGCTGCAATTCATCGGCCTGGCCGAGGCGACGGCGATCATGGACCTCAACCCGGTGCTGATCACGCTGGGCGCGGCCGTCTTTTTGGGCGAATCCATCGGCATCCGCCGCATCCTCGGCATCCTCGCCGCCTTCTGCGGCGCCATGCTCATCATCCGCCCCGGCGCCGGCGTCTTCCATCCCGCGGCGCTGCTGGCGCTCACCGCGGCCTTCACCTATGCCGCCGGCGCCATCCTGACCCGCATGGCGAGAAGCGATTCCACCGCGACCTCGATCCTGTGGTCGGCGCTGGTCGGCACGGTCCTCTCCTCGCTCGCCGTGCCCTTCGTCTGGCAGCCCATCGCGGCCGGCGACCTCTGGGCCTTCCTGCTGCTCGGCGGGCTCGGCACGGCGGCGCAGGCGCTGCTGATCCGCGCCTTCTCGCTGGCCGAGGCGGCGGCCATCGCCCCCTTCGGCTATACCGGGCTGGTCTGGGCAGGGCTCTGGGGCTGGCTGTTCTGGGGCACCCTGCCCGACCTCTGGACCCTCATCGGCGCGTTGATCATCGTGGCCGCGGGCCTGTATGTCTGGATGCGCGAGGCCCGCGCGATGAACCGGGCCGCCGGAACGGGGCCGCAATGACCGAGACCGACACCGAGACCCAGGAGCCCGCCCCGCTGCGCGACCGCATCGCCAATGGCGCCTTCCTGGCCGTCATGGGGCTGGCGCGCATCCTGCCCTATCGGCGGCGCGTGCCCGCGATGGGCTGGTTCTTTGCCCATCTGCTTGGCCCGCTGGCGGGCTGGCGCCGGCGCATCCGCGCCAACCTGGCCATGGCGCGTCCCGACCTTTCCGCGGCCGAGGTCCGCCGCCTGACCCGCGCGGTGCCCGACAACGCCGGCCGCTCGCTGGCCGAGATCTATTCCGGCTCCGAGTTCACCGACCGCATCCATGCCGCCGACCCGCTGGCCGGCCCCGGCCTGCCGGCGCTGGAACAGGCCGCGCAGGCGGGCCGGCCGGTGATCCTGGCCGTGGCGCATTTCGGCAATTACGACGCCATGCGCGCGGCGCTTGCCGGGCGCGGCTGGCCGGTCGGCGCGCTTTACCGGCCGATGAACAACGAGGCGTTCAACCGCCATTACATCCCCGCCATGCGCGCCATCGCCGAGCCGATGTTCCCGCGCGGCCGCGCCGGGCTTGCGGCGATGCTGCGCTTTCTCAAGGGTGGGGGCTGGCTGTCGCTGGGCTTCGACCAGTTCGACGTCCACGGCGCCGAGCTGCGCTTTTTCGGCCTGCCGACCAGGACGGTGCTGACCCCGGCGGAACTGGCGCTGCGCTATGATGCGCTGATCCTGCCCATCGCCGGGGTGCGCCAGCCCGACGGGCTGAGCTTTCGCGTCGAGGTCGGCGCGCCCATCCCCCACAGCGACGCCCCGACCATGATGCAGGCGCTGAACGACGATCTGGAGCGGCTGGTCCGCGACCATATGGAGCAGTGGTTCTGGGTCCATCGGCGCTGGAAACGCAGGGGCTAGGCGGCGAATCCCTTTCCCTTGGGTTGCCCGACGGTCTATAAGGACGCCCAAATCCGCCGCGCAATCAGAACGCGGGCCCCGACAACGACATCCAGAGGACGGCATGAGCGACGATTCCAAACACGCTGGTCAAGACAAGCGCCATCACGAGGGCGATGTCGCCTTCATCCAGGCGCTGGCCGAACTGCTCGATCGCAACGAATTGACCGAACTGACCGTCAAGCGCGAATATGACGAAAACGACCGGCTGACCGTCAGCCTGTCCAAGCACCAGAAACAAGCCGCGCCGCAAGCCATGCCGGCCGCCTTCGCCGCCCCCGCGGCGATGGCCCCCGCCGCCGCCCCGGCCGCGGCCGCAGCCCCCGCCAGCGAGGATCCGGCCAGCCTGCCCGGCGTCGTGACCTCGCCCATGGTCGGCACCGCCTACCTGGCGCCCGAGCCCGGCGCCACGCCCTTCGTCGCCATCGGCCAGCAGGTCAAGGAAGGCGAGACGCTGATGATCGTCGAGGCGATGAAGACGATGAACCACATCCCCTCGCCCCGCTCGGGCACGGTCAAGCGCATCCTCGTCGACGACGGCAGCCCGGTCGAGTTCGGCGCGCCCCTGATGGTCGTCGAGTGAGGCGCGGATGTTCGACAAGATCCTGATCGCCAACCGCGGCGAGATCGCGCTGCGCGTGATCCGCGCCTGCCGCGAAATGGGCATCGCCTCGGTCGCCGTGCATTCCACCGCCGATACCGATGCGATGCATGTGCGCATGGCCGACGAATCCGTCTGCATCGGCCCGCCGCCCTCGACCGACAGCTACCTGTCGCAACCCGCCATCATCTCGGCCTGCGAGATCACCGGTGCGCAGGCGGTGCATCCCGGCTATGGCTTCCTGTCGGAAAACGCCGCCTTCGTGCAGATGGTCGAGGATCACGGCATCACCTTCATCGGCCCTTCGGCCGAGCATATCCGCATCATGGGCGACAAGATCACCGCCAAGGAGACGGCGAAGTCGCTGGGCATCCCGGTGGTGCCCGGCTCGGACGGTGGCGTGGCGGACGTGGCCGCGGCCAAGCAGGTGGCGGCGCAGATCGGCTATCCGGTCATCATCAAGGCCACCGCCGGTGGCGGCGGGCGCGGCATGAAGGTCGCCAATGACGAAGCCGGGCTGGAGACCGCCTTCCGCACCGCCCGCGCCGAGGCCAAGGCCGCCTTCGGCAACGACGAGGTCTATATCGAGAAATACCTGCAGCGCCCGCGCCATATCGAGGTGCAGGTCTTTGGCGACGGCCGCGGCCGCGCCGTGCATCTGGGCGAGCGCGACTGTTCGCTGCAGCGCCGCCACCAGAAGGTCTTCGAGGAAGCGCCCGGCCCGGTCATCACCGCCGAGCAGCGCGCCCGCATCGGCGGCATCTGCGCCAATGCCATGGCCAAGATCGGCTATCGCGGCGCAGGCACCATCGAGTTCCTGTTCGAGGACGGCGAGTTCTACTTCATCGAGATGAACACCCGCCTCCAGGTCGAGCATCCTGTGACCGAGGCGATCTTCGGCGTCGACCTGGTGCGCCAGCAGATCCTGGTCGCCGCCGGCGAAGAGATGGAGTTCCGCCAGGAAGACCTTCAGATCCGCGGCCATGCCATCGAGGTGCGGATCAATGCCGAGAAGCTGCCGAACTTCACCCCCTCGCCCGGCACCATCTCGCAATATCACGCGCCGGGGGGGCTGGGCGTGCGGATGGATTCGGCGATCTATGACGGCTACCGCATCCCGCCCTATTACGACAGCCTGATCGGCAAGCTGATCGTGCATGGCCGCGACCGCCCCGAGGCGCTGGCACGGCTGAACCGCGCCCTGGGCGAGCTGATCGTGGACGGGATCGACACCACCGTGCCGCTGTTCCGGGCGCTGATCGAGAATCCCGACATCCAGCGCGGCGATTACTCGATCCACTGGCTGGAACGCTGGCTGGCCGAGATGGCCGTCAGCGCCTGAGCGATGCGGCAGGCGGCACGACCGGCGGTCCCTGCATGAGCAGCAGGGGCCTGACTGCCGAACGGATGCTGGCCGCCTATGCCCAGGGGGTGTTTCCGATGGCGCAATCCGCCTCGGATCCCCAGCTTTACTGGTTCGAGCCGGGGCTGCGCGGCATCCTGCCGGTGGGCGGGGTGCATGTCTCGCGCTCGATGCGGCGCGTGCTGCGCCATTGCGGCTGGCATGCGACCCTCGACTGCGATTTCGTCGGCGTGGTCCAGGGCTGCGCCGATCGCGCGGAAACCTGGATCAATGCCCCGCTGATGGCGCTTTACCGCGATCTGTTCCGCATGGGCCACGCCCATTCGCTGGAGATCCGGGCCGGCGACGCGCTGATCGGCGGCATGTTCGGCCTGACGCTGGGCGGGGCCTTCTTTGCCGAAAGCATGTTCTCGCACCGGCCCAATGCCTCCAAGGCGGCGCTGATCTGGATGTCCTCGCATCTGGCGCGCTGCGGATTCACGCTGTGGGACACGCAATATCCGAACCCGCATCTCGCCTCGATGGGTGGCCAGGCCATCCCGCGCCTTGAATATCGCCGGCGGCTGGCGGTCGCGCTAAAGGTCCGGGCCGACCTGACTACCCATGCCCTGCCCGGCGTTCAGGCCCTGTTGCAGGAAATCACCCAGACGTCATAGCGCGGATCGTCCAGCGCCGAGAGCGCCGGGGACGAGGCGATCATCCAGCCCGCAAACAGCCGGGCATTGGCCTGATGGTCGGTGATCGTCAGCTCGGCATAGGCGTCCGAGGTCGGGTCCGCCGCCGGATAGCGGCATTCCGCCAGGCTCAACTGAAGCCGGCCAAAGGCGATCGACTCGCCCACGGCCAGGGTAAAATCCTGCGTCCGGCCGGTGATCTTGTCGAGGCCGCGCAGCTGCGCGCCGGTGCCGCGCGCCGTCTCGGGGCCGCGGGCGGCTTCGGCGGCGCGCTGCCGCTCGGCCGCCGAGGGCTCGACGGGGACCACCGCATCGGGATCGTCGCTGAAGGCCGGGTCGATCATCAGCTGCTGGTCCTCGGCCGGCTCCTCGTCCTGGGCGAAGACGGGGCTGGCGGCCAGCAGCAGGCACAGGCAGGCGCGGGTCAGAAGATCGGTCATGGGCTGTCGTCCGTGCTTTGCGCATCCACGAATTTCATCATCAGCGAGATCAGGCTGACCGCGCCCTGCACATCCTCGATCTCGTCGCCCGGCGCCAGGTTGTCGGGCGCGCCGCCCGGCTGCAATTCGATATAGGCGCCGCCCAGCAGCCCGTCCGACTGGATCAGCGCCGCGCTGTCGCTGGGCAGGCGGATGCCGTCGGGCAGGCGCAGCCGCGCCTCGGCGAAATAGGTCTGCGGGTTCAGGTCAACCGCCGAGACCCGCCCCACCCTGACGCCGGCGACGCGGACATCGGTGCCGACCTCGATGCCGTCCACGTTGGGAAAGGCCGCGCGCAGCTCATAGCCGCCCGCCAGCTGCGCCCCCAGCCTGCCGCCGGCGGTGGACCAGGCCAGGAAGCCGGCCGCCACGGCCAGGACCGCCGCGCCAACCCAAAGCTCGGCCCGTTCGGCGGCGGTGTTCATGCGCCTACTCGGGCTGCCAGGCGTCGTAGTCGCGCCGCTCGACCGGCTGCGCACGATAGAGCGAGCCCGCCGGGTGATAGGCGCCAGGCGTCCCGGTCAGGTTCGGCTCATGCGGCTTTTCCCAGGTCTTGTGCGGCAGCGGGGCCGCGGTCGGCGGCTCCTTGTAGGTGTGATGCAGCCAGCCGTGCCATTCGGGCGAGATGCGGCTTGCCTCGGCCTCGCCGTTATAGATCACCCAGCGCCGCTTGCCGCCGCCGGACTGGTAATAGACATTGCCCTGATCGTCCTCGCCGACCTTTTCGCCGTAAAGCTTGGTCCAGACCTGGGTGTTCAGGGTCTGGCTGTTCCACCAGGTCAGAAAGCGCAGCAGAAACGACATGGGTGCGAACCTCATCAATCGGGTGTGGCCGAGATATGCCGCAAGTTGCGGCGAAGGTCCAGAGACGCTTGGCCGCAGCCGTGCCCGGACAAGGCAAATCGACGCGGCCGGGGGGCGGATGGTGGGCCGGCTCATCGCGGCGGGATCAGGGCGCTGGAGGAGGCCAATGCCCGGCTTTCCATCGCTCCCCTGCTGAATGCTGGCGAGTTCTCGACCATTTCCGAGAACCTGACCGAGGCCGATGTGGCGATCCGGGAAACCCCCCACGGACAGCGCACCCCAGTTTCCCCAAGATCCAGGTCGGGATGAGATCCCCCTCCCGAGTTGCTCTCGGGAGGGTTTCTCATTGCTCCTGGTCGGGGGGCTTATATGGAGAGTCTCGGCTCTTGACTGGGGCCTGGAGAGCAAGCCCAGAAGCGTCAGTCGGCCCAGATTGACGATCTGCTGCACCAATAGAACTGCCATCCCCAGGATGACTGAAAGCATTCCCAGGAACAGCAGCCCGAAGGCGATCAGGCAGATGATGCGCCGCAGCCGCGCGATAGCGTTGGGCCGGAAATCCGGCGGAGCCCGCGCAGGGGCAAGCCGTAGTCGCAGGCCAGCAGCTGGATGCGGTTCACCCCGGCGGAGCCCGCACGGGGACAAGCCGATCCGAGCGCGGCCGGAAACCTTACGCGCCGACAAACCATTGCGGCCCGCCGGACAGAGACGTTCTCCGTGCGGATGGACGCGCGCGGAGGGGTAAACGAAAAAGGCGGCGCCCATGGCCCCGCCTGCACCACGCCGACCGACCCGCCGCGGCGCGGGATCGGCAGCCGCCAAGGCGGCCGGCCGAGCCCCTATGCGATGCGGGCCTAGCCCGCGGTCGCGGTTTCCTTTTTCGAATCGGTGTGGATCAGCAAAGGCTTGGCTGCGGGATTGTCCACCGCCTCCTCGTTGACCACCACCTCCTCGACGCTGCTCATGCCGGGCAGGTCGAACATGGTGTCCAGCAGGATGTCCTCCATGATCGAGCGCAGGCCCCGCGCGCCGGTCTTGCGCTTGATGGCGCGGCGGGCGATGGCGACCAGCGCGTCCTCGGTGAAGGTCAGCTTCACGCCCTCGAGGTCGAAGAGCCGCTGATACTGCTTGACCAGCGCGTTCTTGGGCTGGGTCAGGATGGTGATCAGCGCCTGTTCGTCAAGGTCGCCCAGCGTGGCGATGACCGGCAGGCGGCCGACGAATTCCGGGATCAGGCCGAATTTCAGCAGGTCCTCGGGCTCGAGCTGCTTGAACAACTCGCCCACGCCCTTGTCGTCGTCCTCCTTGACGTTGGCGCCGAAGCCCATCGCCGTGCCCTTGTTGCGCTGCGCGATGATCCGGTCCAGCCCGGCAAAGGCACCGCCGCAGATGAAGAGGATATTGGTCGTGTCCACCTGCAGGAATTCCTGCTGCGGATGCTTGCGCCCGCCTTGCGGCGGCACCGAGGCGACCGTGCCCTCCATGATCTTCAGCAGCGCCTGCTGCACCCCCTCGCCCGAGACGTCGCGAGTGATCGAGGGATTGTCGGACTTGCGGGTGATCTTGTCGACCTCATCGATATAGACGATGCCGCGCTGCGCCCGCTCGACGTTGTATTCGCTGGCCTGCAGGAGCTTGAGGATGATGTTCTCGACATCCTCGCCGACATAGCCGGCCTCGGTCAGCGTGGTGGCGTCGGCCATGGTGAAGGGCACGTCCAGGATGCGCGCCAGCGTCTGCGCCAGCAGCGTCTTGCCGCAGCCGGTCGGGCCGATCAGCAGGATGTTCGACTTGGCCAGCTCGATGTCGGTCTTGGAGCTGTGGTTCAGCCGCTTGTAGTGGTTGTGGACGGCCACCGACAGCACGCGCTTGGCATGTTCCTGGCCGATCACGTAATCGTCCAGCACGTTGCAGATCTCGCGCGGGGTCGGCACGCCGTCGCCGGATTTCAGCGCCGAGGACTTGGTCTCCTCGCGGATGATGTCCATGCAGAGTTCGACGCATTCATCGCAGATGAACACGGTCGGACCGGCAATCAGCTTGCGCACCTCATGCTGGCTCTTGCCGCAGAAGCTGCAATAGAGCGTGTTCTTGCTGTCGCCGCCGGTCGGATTGGCCATCAGTTCATCCTCGTATAGCACCGGAGGCCCGGCAAAAGCGCCGGACGACCGCCTGTTCCGGACGTGGCCAGGCCACGCCATGCGTTGCCCATCATGTTACGAGCCCCCCCGGCCCGTCACAATCCCCAAAACGCCTGCCCCGCCAGCTTCCCGCAGCCGTGATCACTGGCCCGGCTCGGCCTTGCCGCGCGCCGTCAGGATCTCGTCGATGAGGCCCCAATCCTTCGCCTCCTGCGGCGACATGAAGCGGTCGCGCTCCAGCGCCTCCTCGACCTCTTCCAGCGTGCGGCCGGTGTGCTGGACATAGATCTCGTTCAGGCGCCGCTTGAGCTTTTCGGTCTCGCGCGCATGGATCAGGATGTCGGTCGCCTGGCCCTGGAAGCCGCCCGAGGGCTGGTGGACCATGATGCGGCTGTTCGGCAGCGAGAAGCGCTGCCCCGGCTGGCCTGCGCACAGCAGCAGCGAGCCCATCGAGGCCGCCTGCCCCACCACCAGCGTCGAGACGCGCGGCTTGATGTATTGCATTGTGTCATAGATCGACAGGCCCGCCGTCACCAGCCCGCCGGGGCTGTTGATATACATGCTGATGTCCTTGGTCGGGTTTTCCGCCTCGAGAAACAGCAGCTGCGCCGAGATCAGCGTCGCCATGCCGTCATGCACCGGGCCGGACAGGAAGATGATCCTTTCCTTCAGCAGGCGCGAGAAGATGTCATAGGCACGTTCGCCCCGGCTGGTCTGTTCGACGACCATGGGGACGAGGGTGTTCATGTAGAATTCTGCCGGATCGTGCATGTCTGTCCTTGCTTTTGTCCCTGCCTGGCCTGTCCGTTTCGCGATTCGTCCCAAGGCCCCTGTCCCGTTCGACCGCTCTTAGACGCGAAAGGTTGACAGAGTCTTAGTAACGCCGGGCCCCGAGGACAAGAGAGCGATAAAATTTGCCCCTGACCGGCCGGGCCGGTAATCTGGCGCCCGAGCGACGGAGAAACGCATGAAACTGATCGTCGGCCTGGGCAATCCGGGCGCGAAATACGCCGCGAACCGGCACAATGTGGGCTTCATGGCGGTCGATCGCATCGCCGCCGACCACGGCTTTGCCCCCTGGCGCGCGCGTTTCCAGGGCGAGATCGCCGAGGGGCGGCTGGGGGGCACGCGCGTCACCCTGCTCAAGCCCGGAACCTTCATGAACCTGTCGGGCCAGTCGGTCGGCGAGGCGATGCGCTACCTGAAGCTCGGGCCCGAGGACGTGACCGTGCTGCATGACGAGCTGGACCTCGCCCCCGGCAAGCTGCGGCTTAAGACCGGCGGCGGCCATGCCGGGCACAACGGACTGCGCTCGCTGCACCAGCATATCGGCGAGGGCTATCGCCGGCTGCGCATCGGCATCGGCCATCCCGGCGACAAGAACCGCGTGTCGGGCTATGTGCTGTCGGATTTCGCCAAGGCCGAAGAGGCCGGGCTGGACGACCTCTTGCGCGGCATCTCGGAGGGGGCGGAGGCGCTGGCGGCGGGGGACGATGCGCGGTTCATGAACGCAGTCGCGGCGCGGGTGGCGCCGGCGCGCAACAGCGGCACCCGCGCCGAGAACCCCCGCAAGGGATCGCCGGAAAGGCCCGCGGCGAAACCCGCCAACGACCTCGCCGCCGAGCCGCCCAGCCTCTCCGACCGGCTCAGGGCGCTGACCGAGCGGTTCCGGTGACGGCCTGGCGCGAGGCCTTCGCCTTGCAGGCGGGCGCCTGCCGCACGCTCGGCTCGCCGCTGACGGCCCGGGTCTGCGAGCAGCTGGCGCCGGTCCTGGCCGAGGGCGACGGCGCGCTGGCGCGGCGGGTGCGAACCTGGCCCGGCGATCCCAGCCACCGCGGCGATTCGCTGCCGCTGCGGCTTTGCGGGGCGCTGCATGCGCTGGTGCTGAGCGGGCGCGACCCGGAATTGGCGCGGGCCTATGCCGGGGGCGATGATGCATGGCTTCGCCAGAAGATTTCCGAAGCAATTCATCAGCATCAGCCGCATATGCTGGAATGGCTCGAGCTTGCGCCGCAGACCAATGAGGTCGCCCGCGCCGCGGTGCTGATCGCTGCGGGCCGGCACTTGGCCGGCGAGCTTCCCGGATGCCGCTTTGACTTGCTGGAGCTGGGGGCGAGTGCTGGACTGAACCTGAACTTTCCTCTATATCATCTTGATATAGGCGATGAATACCGGACTATTGGAGACAATGCGACGCTTGTCCGGCTTGCCCCGGAATGGCGCGGCGCGGTCCCGGCCCATGCTCTGCTGGCGACCGGCGCGGCGCGGGGGGTGGACCTGAACCCGCTCGATCCGGTGCGGGACGGGCTGCGGCTTCTGTCCTATATCTGGGCGGACCAGCACGCGCGGCTGGAGCGGATGCAGGCGGCGCTGGCCCTGGCCCGGAGCCATCCGCCGCGGGTGGATCGCGGCGATGCGGGCGACTGGCTGCCGGCCCGGCTGGCCGAACCTTGCAACCATGGCAGGCTTGTCTATCACACCGTTGCGGCGCAATATTTTCCCGCCGCCACGCGCGCGCGGATCGAGGCCGCGCTGCAGGCCGCCGGCGCGCAGGCCAGCCCCGAGCGCCCCCTGGCGCATCTATCGATGGAGGCCGACGGCGGCGAGGGCGCGGCGCTGGCCCTGCGGCTCTGGGCCGGCGGCGGGATGCGGCAATGGAGCCTCGGCCGGGCGGATTTCCATGCCCGCTGGATCGACTGGCAGCCGAAGGAGACCTGACATGGACCCCGCGCTCAACGTCCTTGGCGGCAAGCTTGCGCCCTGCTCGACCGCGCCGCTGACCGGATTTTTCCGCGACGGCTGCTGCAATACCGGCCCCGAGGATCGCGGCCGGCACACGGTCTGCGTCGTGGTGACGGCCGAGTTCCTGGCGCTGTCGAAATACCTGGGCAACGACCTCAGCACGCCGCGGCCCGAGTTCCGCTTTCCGGGGCTGAAGCCGGGCGACCGCTGGTGCCTTTGCGCCGCGCGCTTCCTGCAGGCCGCGCAGGAATTCGCCGCGCCCGAGGTGGTGCTGGAGGCCACCCATGCCCGCACGCTGGAGATCGTGCCGCTGGAACTGCTGCAAGCCCATGCCGTGAAGGGCGAGGACTAGCGCCCCACCTGCGCCAGATAGTGCCGCACCGCATCGACGACATGGCGAAAGCGGTCGCCGCCCAGGTGCTTGCCGCCATACCAGCGCGTCACGATCACCACATGGTCGGTCAGCCCGGCCCGCTCCAGCATCTGCAGGATGATCTGGCCGGCGCCGCTTTCGCCGTCGTCGTCGCGCACCGCCTCGCCCGACAGGATCGCGGCCCAGCTGTTGTGGGTCGCCTTGGCGAAACGCTTGTTGCGGCGCAGCTCGGCCAGCAGCGCCTCGGCCTCGGCGCGCGTCCTGGCCGGCCCGCCCGCCACCGCATAGCGCGAGCCGCGGTCCGAGATGATCTTGTCGAAGACCGCCAGGCTCATCTCCGCCGCCGGACGTAAAGCTCCAGCCGGTGGCGGACGATCTCATAGCCCATCTCGGCGGCGATCTCGGCTTGCAGGCGCTCGATGCGCTCGTTGACGAATTCCATGACCTCGCCGGTCTCGACGTCGATCATGTGGTCGTGGTGGCTGCCGTCGGCGGGCTCGAACCGCGCCGGTTCGCCCTCGAACTCCAGCTTCTGGATCACGCCCTGCGCCTCGAGCGCCGAGAGCGTGCGGTAGACCGTCGCCAGCGACACCCCCGCCCCCGCCGCCATGGCGCGCTGGTGCAGCTGCGTCGCGTCCGGGTGATCCTCGGCCCCGGCCAGCACGCGCAACAGCGCCGCCCGCTGGCGGGTGATGCGCACGCCGGCACGGCGCAGCGCGGCCTCGAAGGCTTCGGCGCGGGTTTCGATCTCCATGCGGTTTTCTGGCCCAGATGCGAAGAAATTGCAACTGGCTTGACAGTTGAGAATCGTTCGCAGATAAACGGCAACAGAACCAGGCCCACGGGAACAAGAATCGGACCATGAAGCGCAGAACATTCCTGACCACGGCCCTTGCCGGGCTGGCCGCTCCCGCCATCCTTTCCGCCCCGGCACTGGCGCAGGGCGGCAAGTTCAAGGTGGCGACCACCTTCACCATCATCGCCGACATGGCGCGCAACGTGGCCGGGGACCGGGCCGAGGTGGTCTCGATCACCAAGCCGGGGGCCGAGATCCACAATTACGAACCCACCCCCAGCGACCTGATCGGCGCCCGCGACGCCAGCCTGGTCCTGCGCAACGGGATGAACCTGGAACTGTGGTTCGAACAGTTCCTGCGCAACCTGGGCGACCTGCCCTCGGCCACGCTGACCGAGGGGATCGAGCCGATGCCGATCTCGGGCGGGCATTACGACGGCAAGCCCAACCCGCATGCCTGGATGGCGCTGGACACGGCGCTGTTCTATGTCGACAACATCGCCGCCGCCCTGTCCCAGGTCGACCCCGAGGGCGAGGGCAGCTATCGCGCCAATGCCGGCCGCTACAAGGGCGAGATCGCCCGCACCATCGGCCCGCTGCGCGACGCCGCCCGCGCCCTGCCCGAGGAGCGGCGCTGGCTGGTGACGTCGGAGGGGGCGTTTTCCTATCTGGCGCGGGATTTCGGCCTGCGCGAGCTGTTCCTGTGGCCGATCAACGCCGATGCGCAGGGCACGCCCCAGCAGGTGCGCCGCGTGGTCGATGCGATCAGGCAGCACAAGATCCCGGTGGTGTTTTCAGAAAGCACCGTCTCGGACCGCCCGGCCAGGCAGATCGCGGCCGAGACCGGGGCGCGCTATGGCGGCGTGCTTTACGTCGACAGCCTGTCCGAGGCCGGCGGGCCGGTGCCGACCTACCTGGACCTGCTGCGCGTGACCTCGGAAACCATCGTCGAGGCGCTGAGCGATGCGTGACACCCTGGGCATCGAGGTATCCGGCCTGACCGTGGCCTATCGCAACGGCTTCACCGCCCTGCGCGACGCGAGTTTCACCGTGCCGCAGGGCTCGGTCACGGCGCTGGTGGGGGTGAACGGCTCGGGCAAGTCCACGCTGTTCAAGGCGCTGATGGGCTTTGTTCCGGCCGCCGCCGGCAAGGTGCGGGTGCTGGGCCTGACCGTGCCGCAGGCGCTGCGCCGCAACCTGATCGCCTATGTGCCCCAGGCCGAGGAGGTGGACTGGTCCTTTCCGGTGCTGGTCGAGGACGTGGTGATGATGGGCCGCTACGGCCATATGGGCTTTCTGCGCCGCGCCCGGCCCGAGGATCGCCGCACCGTGGACGAGGCGCTGGCGCGGGTGAACATGCAGGACTTCCGCCACCGCCAGATCGGCGAGCTTTCGGGCGGCCAGAAGAAGCGCGTCTTCCTGGCCCGCGCCCTGGCGCAGGGTGCCTGGGTGATCCTGCTCGACGAGCCCTTTACCGGCGTGGACGTCAAGACCGAATCCGCCATCATCGCGCTGTTGCAGGAAATGCGGGACGAGGGGCGGGTCATGCTGGTCTCGACCCACGACCTCGGCTCGGTGCCGGAATATTGCGACCGGGTGGTGCTGATGAAGAACACGGTGCTGGCCCATGGCCCCACGGCCGAGGTATTCACCCCCGACAACCTGCGGCTGGCCTTCGGCGGCGTGCTGCGCCATTTCGTGCTGGGGCCGCGGCACCTGCACGACGACGACGACCCGCGCGGCCTGACCGTGCTGTCGGACGACGAGCGCCCGCTGGTCTTTTACGACGACAAGCAGCGCAGCGCCCGCGAAGAGGCGGCGCCGAAATGATCCGCACGCTGCTGGTGCCCTTCGAATACAGCTACATGACCGACGCGATCTGGGTCTCGGCGCTGGTCGGCGGGGTCTGCGCCTTCCTGTCGGCCTATCTGATGCTCAAGGGCTGGTCGCTGATCGGCGACGCGCTGTCCCATTCCATCGTGCCGGGCGTCGCCGGGGCCTACATGCTGGGCCTGCCCTTCGCGCTGGGGGCGTTCCTGTCGGGCGGGCTCGCGGCGCTGACCATGCTGTTTCTGAACAAGCGCACGGGCCTGCGCGAGGATGCGATCATCGGCCTGATCTTCACCGGCTTCTTCGGGCTGGGGCTGTTCATGGTCTCGCTCAACCCGATGGCGGTTTCCGTGCAGACCATCACCATGGGCAACATCCTGGCGATCACGCCCGGCGACACGCTGCAGCTGGCGCTCATCGGCGGCATCTCGGCGCTGGTGCTGGCAGCGAAATGGCGCGACCTGATGGTGGTGTTCTTCGACGAAAGCCATGCCCGCACCATCGGGCTGAACCCGCAGGCGCTGAAGGTGCTGTTCTTCACCCTGCTCTCGGCCTCGACCGTGGCGGCGATGCAGACCGTCGGCGCCTTCCTGGTGGTGGCGCTGGTGGTGACGCCGGGCGCCACCGCCTATCTGCTGACCGACCGCTTTCCGCGGCTGATCCTGCTGTCGGTGGCGATCGGCTCGCTCACCTCGGCCATTGGCGCCTATGTCTCGTTCTTCCTCGACGGCGCGACCGGGGGGGTGATCGTCTGCCTGCAGACGCTGATCTTCCTGGCCGCCTTCCTGCTGGCGCCGAAGCACGGGCTTCTGGCCGCCCGCCGCCGCGCCCGCGACGCGCTGAAGGAGGCCGCGTGATGGACTGGCTGCTGATGCCCTTTTCCTTCCCCTTCATGCGCGATGCGGCGCTGATCGGGCTGATGATCGCGCTGCCGGCGGGGCTTTTGTCCTGCTTTCTGGTGCTCAAGGGCTGGTCGCTGATGGGCGATGCGGTCAGCCATGCCGTGCTGCCCGGCGTAGTGCTGGCCTATGTCGCGGGCCTGCCGCTGATCCTTGGCGCCTTCCTGGCGGGCCTGGGCTGCGCGGCCCTGACCGGCTGGATCCAGGACAACAGCCGCGTCAAGGCCGACACCGTGCTGGGCGTGGTCATGTCGGGCATGTTCGGGCTGGGGGTGGTGCTTTACACCGCGATCCAGACCGACCTGCACCTGGACCATATCCTGTTTGGCAACATGCTGGGCGTCGGCCCCGAGGATCTGCGCCTTGCCGGCGGCATCTCGGCCATGGTCGGGCTGGTGCTGGTGCTGAAATGGCGCGATTTCGCGCTCCTGGCCTTCGACCCGGTGCAGGCGCGGGTGTCGGGGCTGGCGTTCAACCTGCTGAACTACGGGCTGCTCGCCATGATCTCGGCCACGGTGGTCGCCATGCTCAGCTCGGTCGGCATCATCCTGGCCGTCGCGCTGCTGATCGCGCCGGGGGCGGTGGCCTTCCTGCTGACGCGCCGGCTGTCCGCCATGCTGGCCACCTCGGTCGGCGTCGCGGCATTCGGGGCGGCCAGCGGGGTCTGGGCCAGCTTCTGGCTGAACAGCGCGCCGGCACCGACCATCGTGCTGGTGCTGACGGCGCTGTTCGTGCTGGCCTTCCTGTGGCGCAGCGTGGCCACGCGGCGGGCACAGGGCGTGACGGGCTAGACCGTCCGCCCGCCATCGACCTCGAGGATGACGCCGGTGATGAAATCGGCCTCGTCCGAGGCCAGGTAAAGCGCCGCATTGGCGATGTCGCGCGGCTTCGACAGCCGGCCCAGCGGGATGGTCGAAAGGAAGCGGGCGCGGTTCTCGGGCGTGTCCTCGCAGCCCATGAAGCGCTCCAGCATCCCGGTCTCGCCCATGACCGGGGCAATGGCGTTCACGCGGATGCCCTCGGGCGCCAGTTCCGCCGCCAGGCTGCGGGTCAGGGTGTTCACCGCGCCCTTCGAGGAATTGTACCAGCTCAGCCCCGGCCGCGGCCGGATGCCGGCGGTCGAGCTGACGTTGATCATCACCCCCTGCCCGCGCGTCCGCCAATGCGGCAGCACTGCATGGGTCATGTGAAAGATCGACAGCACGTTGATGTCGTAGATCTTGCGGAACGCCGCCTCGTCGGTGTCCAGAAGCGGGCCGTTCGGCGTGGTCCAGCCGGCGTTGTTGACCACGATGTCGAGGGCGCCGAAGGCTTCGCGCGCCTTGTCCACCGCCGCGCGGACCTGGTCGCCCCGGCTCACATCGCAGGCCAGCGCAAGCCCGTCGATCCCTTCGGCCACCGCCGCCGCGCCTTCGCCGTCGATGTCCAGCACCGCCACCCGCGCCCCCTCGCGCGCGAAGGTTTCGGCGATGCCGCGCCCGAAGCCCGAGGCGCCGCCCGTCACCAATGCCGTCTTGCCTTGCAGCCGCATGATCTTTCCCTCCCTTTATGCGAAACGATGAACCACGGTCTTCAGCCGCGAGAATTCGTAAAGCGCGGCGAAGCCCTTTTCGCGCCCGTGGCCGGATCTGCGCAGCCCGCCGAAGGGCAGCTCGATCCCGCCCCCGGCGCCATAGGCATTGATGAAGACCTGCCCGGAGCGCATGGCGCGGGCCATGCGCGCCTGGCGGTCCCCGTCGCGGGTCCAGATGCCGGCGACCAGCCCGTATTCGGTGCCGTTGGCGATGGCCACGGCCTCGGCCTCGGTGTCGAAGGGGATGGCGGCCAGCACCGGGCCGAAGATTTCCTCCTGCGCCAGCGGGCTTGCCGGATCGACCGGGCCGAAGAGCGCCGGCGCGACGTAGAAGCCCGCCGCCGGCGCGTCCCCGGCAATGGCGCCGCGGGCGATCAGCGGCGCCGCGGCCCCGGCGATGTAGCCTTCGACCCGCGCCTTCTGCCGGGCCGAGATCAGCGGGCCCAGCAGCGCGCCCTCGGCCGGGCCCGCCTCGACCGCGCGGAAGCGTTCGGCCAGCATGGCGGTCAGCCGGTCCCAGATGCCGCGCTGGATCAGCACGCGCGATCCGGCCGAGCAGGTCTGGCCGCCGTTCTGCACGATGGCACCCACGATCACCGGCGCGGCCGCCTCGAGGTCGGCGTCGTCGAAGACGATCTGCGGCGACTTGCCACCCAGTTCCAGCGTGCAGGGGATGTGATTGCGCGCCGCAGCGATCCCGATGGCCTGGCCGACCTGGGGCGAGCCGGTGAAGCTGATGAAATCGACGCCGGGATGTTCGGACAGCGCCCGCCCGGCGACCGCGCCGCGCCCGGTGACGATATTGATCGCACCGGGTGGAAAGTCGGTCTCGGCCGCAAGCGCGCCCAGGCGCAGGATGGTCAGGCAGGCATCCTCGGCCGGCTTGGTCACGGTGGCATTGCCCATGGCCAGCGCCGCGCCGACCGAGCGGCCGAAGATCTGCACCGGATAGTTCCAGGGGATGATATGGCCGGTGACGCCATGCGGCTCGCGCAGGCTGATGGCGTCATGGCCGTTCAGGAAGGGGATCACCTCGCCATGCAGCTTGTCGGCCGCGCCGCCGTAATATTCGAAATAGCGCGCCAGCGCCGCCATGTCGGCGCGGGACTGGGCGATGGGCTTGCCGTTGTCGCGGGTTTCCAGCTGCGCCAGCATCTCTGCCTCGGCCTCGATGCGCAGGGCAAGGCGCAGCATCAGCCGGCCGCGCTCGGCGGCGGTCAGGCGGCCCCAGTCGCCCTCGAAGGCGGTGCGGGCGGCGCGGATCGCGGCATCCACGTCCTCGGGGCCGGAATCGGCGATGGCGGCGAAGGGCCGGCCATCGAGGGGCGAGATCATCGGCATCTCGCGCCCCGAGGCGGCCGGCCGCCAGGCGCCGCCGATGAGGTTGCGCGGCGGCGGCAGGATCGGGTCGTGGAGCATGTCGCCTCCGTCCGGCGGGATTCGCCTGGCCGCAGCGTGACGGCGCCGGGCGCGGGACGCAAGGCTGGCAAATCCGGCGGGGCCGGTTAATCTGCCCGCGATGCAGCAGCCGAGGCCAGCCATGAGCAAGCAACCCAGCGCCCATCCCGACGATCCGCATTACGTCAGCCGCCTGGGCTGGCTGCGCGCCTCGGTGCTGGGGGCGAACGACGGCATCGTCTCGACCGGCGCGCTGATCACCGGGGTCGCCGCGGCCGATCCGGGACGCGAGGCGATCCTGATCGCCGGGCTTGCCGGGCTGGTCGCGGGGGCAATGTCCATGGCCATGGGCGAATATGTCTCGGTCAGTTCGCAATCGGATACCGAGCGCGCCGACATCGCCCGCGAACGCACGGCCCTGCGCGAGATGCCCGAGGCGGAGCTGCACGAGCTGGCCGCCATCTACGAAACGCGCGGCATGAGCCCCGGCACCGCCCTGCAGGCCGCGCGCGAAGTGACCGAGCATGATGCGCTGGCCGCCCATGTCCGCGACGAGCTGGGGCTCAGCGAGGCGTCGAACGCGAACCCGCTGCAAGCGGCGCTGGCCTCGGCCGCGACCTTCAGCACCGCGGCGTCGGTGCCGCTCTTGGCGGCGGTGTTCGCGCCCGGCGGCCAGGTCGTCGCCAGCGTGCTGGTCGCGGTGCTGGTCGCACTGGGGACGCTGGGCGCGCTGGGGGCCTGGGCCGGCGGCGCCCCGCCCGGCCGGGCGGTGCTGCGGGTGACGGCGGGCGGAACCCTGGCGCTGGCAGCCACCGCCGGCATCGGCAAGATCTTCGGCGTGGCGGTCTAGCACTACTTTGGCAGAAGTGCATTTTCAGGATTCCCAAGAGTCACTTGCGGTGATTCATAGAGTGCCAGCTTGTGGAGGCTGGCGATGGCGGATGATCGACGGGACGATCTGACGGAGTGGCTTCGTCCCTTTGTGGCAACATTGGGCGACCGGCGCCGGGCGCGGATGTGTCCGGCTTGCGTTGAGGGGCTGATTGGTCCTGGCGATCGCAAGAGCGTGCAGCCCATGGCGATGCGTTCGCCCGGGATTGGTTATGACCAACGTCATCATTTTATTGGTGCCGCGCTGTGGGCCAGCGCGCCGCTGGAGAAGGAACTGTGCCAGCAGGCAGACGCCTTGGTTGGTGGCAGCGATGCTTGGCTGATTATTGATGATACCGCGTTACCCAAGAAGGGGCGTGCCTCAGTTGGGGTAGCACCGCAGTACGCGTCGGCGCTCGGCAAGAACGCCAACTGCCAGACCCTTGTGTCGGTGACGCTGGCATCAGGCGAAGTGCCCGTGATGATCGGGCTTCGGCTGTTTCTGCCCGAGAGCTGGACCAGTGATACGGCGCGCATGGATCGGGCAAAGGTTCCTGACGAGGCGCGCACCTACCGTACCAAGCCGGAGATCGCATTGGCCGAGATCGACCGTGTGCGCAGCGCAGGTGCGTGCTTTGGCGGCATCCTGGCCGACGCCGGCTATGGCCTGTCTGGCCCGTTCCGGCAGGCGCTCACCGAGCGTGGACTGATCTGGGCCGTGGGCATCCCTCACAAGCAGAAGCTCTACTCGGCCAACGTTACCCTGATCTTCCCGGTCGCCGGGCGCGGGCGACCGCGTAAGAACCATGTCCCCGATGTCCCATCTCGTCCGGCGCAGGATACTTGAGAATGCGAAGGGGCAGGCCGTGAGTTGGCGGCGCGGCACGAAAGGCAAGCTCTCAGCCCGGTTCGCTGCCATGCGCGTCCGCGTTGGCCTGCGGACCGCCGCAGCGCATTGGCAATCTTGGCCAGCAGCATCTGCCCGGCGAGGAGGTCTGGCTGGTCGGCGAGCACCGTTCCACCGGCGAGCGCAAATACGACCTCAGCAACCTGCCGGCCGACACACCGCTCAAGAAACTGGCCGGGGCCATCAAGGCCCGTTGGGTCTGTGAGCAAGCCCATCAGCAGCTCAAGGAAGAGTTGGGCCTTGACCACTTCGAGGGCCGATCATGGCAGGGCCTGCACCGACATGCGCTCATGACCATGATCGCGTTCGCCTTCCTGCAAGCCCGACGCCTGAAGGCAGCGGGTCGGAAAAAACAGGGCCCCAGCTGCCCCGCCGCAACCGAGCCTACCAGCTATCAGACAGACGATCTTGATCCAGCTCAGTCAGCCGCCGCCCAACTGTCCCCACTGCCGTAGGAAGTGGCGAAAAATGCTCAACAGACTTCTGCCAAAGTAGTGCTAGGCTTCGCGGACATAGCCGGCGCTGGCGGCGATCAGCGCGCGGGCGTAATCGCCCTGCGCCGCGCCCGCGCGCAGGCTGGCGGCGTCCATTTCCTCGACGATCCGGCCCGCGCGCATCACCGCCAGCCGGTCGCACATATGCGCCACCACCGCCAGGTCGTGGCTGACCAGGACATAGCTCAGCCGCCGCTCGGCCCGGATGTCGGCAAGCAGGTTCAGGATCTCGGCCTGCACGCTGACATCGAGCGCCGAGGTCGGCTCGTCGAGCAAGAGGAGCCTGGGCTCGGCGGCGAGCGCGCGGGCGATGGCGACGCGCTGGCGCTGGCCGCCCGACAGCTGGTGCGGATAGCGGAAGCGGAAGCCCTGCCCCAGCCCGACCTGGTCCAGAAGCCGGGCGATGCGGGCGTCGATCCGGTCCATGCCCTGCAGGCGCAGGGTTTCCGACAGCACCCGGTCCACGGAATGGCGCGGATGCAGGCTGGCATAGGGATCCTGGAACACCATCTGCACGGTCTTGTGGAAGCCGCGCGAGCGGCGGCGGCCGGCGACGGCTTCGCCCGCGACCTCGATGCGGCCCGACCAGCTGTCGACAAGCCCGGCGATGGCGCGCAGGATCGTGGACTTGCCCGAGCCGCTTTCGCCGACGAGGCCGAAGCTTTCGCCCGGCCGGACGGCGAAGCTGGCGGATTTCACCGCATCGACGCGCTCGGGCGGATGGCCGAACCAGACGTCCAGATCCTCGACCGTCAGCATGGGTTGCACCGGGGCGGATGGGTATTTGGGGAACGAAGAAGCCGCATCATGCCGCGCCCTCGGGCGGGGCGTCGCGCCAGCCCGCCTGCCTTTGCAGGACCGCGAGCCGTTCCACCGGGCGGTCGAGGCGCGGCAGGCTGTTCAGCAGGCCCTGGGTATAGGGGTGGCGGGCGGCGTGCAGATCGCGCGCGGGCAGTTCCTCGACCACGCGGCCGGCATACATGATCAGGACGCGGTCGCAGAATTGCGCCACCAGGTTCAGGTCGTGGCTGATGAAGATCAGCCCCATGCCGCGTGTGCGCACCAGCCGGTCCAGGATGCGCAGCACCCCGTTCCTGACCGAGACGTCCAGCGCCGAGGTGGGTTCGTCCGCGATCAGGATCTCGGGGTCGGGGGCCAGCATCATCGCGATCATGATGCGCTGGCCCATGCCGCCCGAGACCTCGTGCGGATAGGCGTGAAACACCCGTTCGGGGTCGCGGATCTGCACGGCGGCGAGCATTTCCAGCGCCTTGTCGCGGGCCTGGGCGCGGCTGACGCCCGTGTGCAGCCGGTAGCCCTCGACGATCTGGCGGCCGACGGTCATCACCGGGTTCAGGCTGAACTTGGGATCCTGCATCACCATGCTGATGCGCGCGCCGCGCAGGCGGCGCATCCGCCGCTCGGGCAGGTTCAGGATCGATTCGCCGCCAAGCGCCATGCGGTCGGCATCGACCCGCCCCGGCGGACGCACCAGGCCGAGGATGGCACGGCCGGTCATGGTCTTGCCCGAGCCGCTTTCGCCGACCACGCCCAGCCGCTCGCGGCCCAGCTCGAAGCTGACGCCGCGCACCGCCTCGAACAGGCCCGAGCGGGTCGGGAAGGCGACGCGCAGGTTCCGGACCGAAAGCAGCGGCGTCATTCCCGGCCTCCCCTGGGGTCCAGCACGTCGCGCAGCCCGTCGCCGAGCAGGTTGAAGGCCAGGGACACGACGAAGATCGCCAGGCCGGGCATGGCCGCGACCCACCAGAAATCCAGGATATAGCTGCGCCCGTCCGAGATCATCGCCCCCCATTCCGGCATCGGCGGCTGCGCGCCGAGGCCCAGGAAGCCCAGGCCCGCGGCCGAGAGGATGATCCCCGCCATGTCGAGCGCCACCCGCACGATCAGCGAGCTGACGCAGAGCGGCCAGACATGGCCGATCAGCAGCCGCAAGGGCCCCGCGCCCTGCAGCCGGGCGGCGGCGATATAGTCGGCGCGGCGGATGGTCAGCGTCTCGGCCCGCGCGAGCCGCGCATAGGGCGGCCATGAGGTGATGGCCAGCGCCAGCACCGCATTGCCGATGCCGGGGCCGAGGGCGGCGACGAAGGCCAGGGCCAGGATCAGCTTGGGGAAGGCCAGGAAGATGTCGGTGACGCGCATCAGCACCTGGTCGACCCAGCCGCCGGCGAAGCCCGCCACCGTGCCGACGAAAAGCCCGATCACCGGCGCGATCAGCGCCACGGTGCCGACGATGAACAGCGTCACCCGCGAACCGAAGATCAGCCGCGACAGGATGTCCCGCCCCAGCGCATCCGTGCCCAGCCAATGCTGCGCGGAGGGCGGCTGCAACCGCTGGGCCAGGTTCTGCGCATAGGGGTTTTGCGGCGCGATCCAGGGCGCGAAACCCGCGACCAGCACCAGCAGGACCAGGATCGCGAGCCCGACCATCGCCAGCCGGTTGGCGCGAAAGGTCAGCCAGCCCTGGTAGAGCGCCCCGAGCCGGGCCTGCCGCCTTGTCTGCGGCGCGTCCGAAAGCAGCCATGCGCGGGTGGTCCGGGTCATGTCGCCCTCGGGTCCAGCAGGCGGTAGAGGATGTCGGAAAGCAGGTTCAGCGCCACGAAGCAGGTGCCGACCACCACGGTCCCGCCCAGCACCGCGTTCATGTCGCCGGCCAGCAGCGCCTTGGTGATATACTGGCCGATGCCGGGCCAGGAGAACACGATCTCGGTCAGCACCGAGCCTTCCAGCAGCGAGCCGAAGCTCAGCGCGATCACCGTGACCAGCGGCACCAGGATGTTGCGGAAGGCATGGCCCCAGATCACCCGGCGCTCGGACAGGCCCTTGACGCGGGCGGTGACGACATATTCCGCCGAAAGCTGCTCCAGCATGAAGCTGCGGGTCATGCGGCTGATATAGGCAAGGCTGAAATAGCCCAGAAGGCCGGCCGGCAGCACGATATGGCTGAAGGCGTCGCGGAAGGCGGCCCAGTCGCCGGCGACCAGGCTGTCGACCAGGATCAGCCCGGTGACGGTGGGCACCATGCCGTCGTAGACGATGCCCTGCCGTCCCGGCCCGCCGACCCAGCCGAGGATGCCGTAGAACAGCAGAAGGCCCATCAGCCCCAGCCAGAAGATCGGCATGGAATAGCCCACCAGCGCCACCACGCGGGCGACCTGGTCGATCCAGCCGCCCCGGCGCGCGGCGGCGACCACGCCCAGCGGCACGCCGACCAGCACGCCGATCAGCGTGCCCAGCGTCGCCAGCTCCAGCGTGGCCGGGAACACCCGCCGCAAGTCCTGCGCCACCGCATGGCCGGTCGAGATCGAGCGGCCGAAATCGCCGCGCAGCACCTCGGCCATGTAGCGCAGGAACTGCTGCCAGATCGGCTTGTCCAGCCCCATGGCCTGGTAGGCCGCGTCATATTGCGCCTGGGTCGCGCGCTCGCCCACCACCTTCAGCACCGGGTCGATCGGCATGATGCGGCCGATGACGAAGGTGACGAGCAAAAGGCCCAGCAGCGTCAGCACCAGCGACAGGGCCACGCCGGCGAAGCGACGGCCCAGCCGCATGGCGCGCCCCGACGGCGCGCCGGCGGCGGGGGGCGGCCCGTCCCGCCCCGGCTGGTCCAGCATGTCGGGCTGGACCACGCCCTATTCCTTCGTCACCTGGCGATAGAGGACCGAGCTGACCGAGCCGCCCGAGGTCCAGTTCTGGACGTTCTGCTGCATCGCCACCTGCTCGATCTTCTGGAACATCGGGATGATCGGCGCGATCTCGCGATACTGGCTCTGGATGTCCAGATACATCTGCACCCGCTTGTCGGTGTCGCCCTCCAGCGTGGCGGCCTCGACGGCGCGGTTCATCTCGTCGGGCACCGCCCAGCTGTTGCGCCATGCCAGCTGCGACAGGCCGGCATCGTCGGCATTGTTCGGGTTATGGGCGAAGGTCGAGGCATTGGTATGCGGATCGGCGTAATCCGGCCCCCATTCGCCGATGAAGATCGGCACCTGGCGCGCGCGATAGGCGTCCAGCACCTGCGCCCCGGTCATCTGCTGGATCTCCAGCGTCAGCCCGACCTGCGCCATGGCGGCCTGCAGGGTCTGGGCGGCGTCGACATATTCGCGGATGTCGCGCACGATGGTCCTGACCGTGCCCGAGGTGATGCCGGCATCGGTCAGGATCTGGCGGGCCTTCTCGATGTCATGGGTCCAGGGGTTCTCGTCCGAGGCGCCCAGGTAGCCCTCGGGCAGGAAGTTCTGATGCACCTTCCACTGGCCCTTGAGGAAGCTCGATTCCATGCCCGCATAGTCGATCAGGTATTTCATCGCCTCGACCATCTCGGGGCGGGACAGCAGGGGATCCTTCTGGCTCAGCCCCATGTAGAGGATGCGGCCGCGCAGCTCGTCCATCACCTTCAGCCTGTCGTTGCCGGCGATGCCCTCGACATCGGTCGGCGTCAGGTTGCGGGCCACGTCCACGTCGCCCTGCTCCAGCAGCAGCCGTTGCGCGCTGCTTTCCTGGACATGGCGCACGATCACCCGCGCCAATGCCGGGGCGCCCTGCCAGTAATCGGGATTGGCGGTCAGCTGCACCGCCTCGTTCGGCCGCCATGTGGCCAGGGTGAAGGGCCCCGAACCCGCATCGTTGGTGGACAGCCAGGCATTGCCGAAATCCTCGCCCTCGGCATGGGCCATCACGGTTTCCTTGTCCACGACCGAGCCGACCTCCGAGGCCAGGCAGTTCAGCACGTAGCTTTGCGCATAGGGCTGGTCGAGTTGCAGCACCAGCCTGTTGCCGTCGAAGGTCACGCGCTCGTCCACGTTCTCGGCGGTGAAGCCGAACTGGTTCAGGATGAAGGCGGGCGACTTGTTCAGCTTGACGGCGCGTTGCAGCGACCAGGCGGCATCCTCGGCCCGGACCGGGTTGCCGGAATGGAACTTCACCCCCTCGCGCATGGTCAGCGTGATGGTCTTGCCGTCCTCGCTGACCTCCCAGCTTTCGGCCAGGCTGGGCTTGATGCCCGCCGCCAGGTCCAGCGGGTCGATATCGACCAGCCGGTCGTAAAGGTTCCTGACCACGTCCTGGCCCGAGAACTCGAAGCTCTGGCCGGGGTCCAGGCTGATGATGTCGTCGATCTGATGAGCGATCACCAGCGTATCGGCGGGGGTCTCGGCCCAGGCGGCACCGGCCGGCGCCAAGGCCACGGCCGAGGCCAGCATGAGCGCGCGAAGCGGGAAACGGTTCTGCATGACGGATCATCCCTGTTGTCGCGCCCCGTCGCTCGCGGGGCTGGAATGGTAGCAGCTTGGCGCGAAGCCGGCCCTGCCGCAAGCCCCGCGTGAAACCCGGCCTGCCGGGGGGCGAAGGGCGGCCGATGCACCGACCCGCCCGGCCAGAAAATCGCGGCGCAGGCTTGCGCCGGGGCGCCGCCCCGTCCTATCTCGGGCGGAAGGAGAGACCATGGAAAAACGCACCCTTCCCGAGCGACCCGGCTGGCGCGACGAGGCCGAGAAGCTGGGCTTCAGCTTCGCCGACATGGGCGGCGAGCCCTATTGGGACGAAACCAGCGCCTATCGCTTCACCCTGCGCCAGGTCGAAGAGGACATCGAGGCCCCCGCGACGGAACTGCACGCGCTCTGCCGCGAGGCGGTGGACCGCGCCGTCCGCGACGAATCCTGGCTGACCCGGCTCGACATCCCGCGCGAGCATTGGGATCTGGTCGCCGCCAGCTGGGCGCGGGGCGAGCCCGAGCTTTACGGCCGCATGGACCTGGCCTATGACGGCCATGGCCCCGCGAAGCTGCTGGAATACAACGCCGACACCCCGACATCGCTCTACGAATCCGCCAGCTTCCAATGGCTCTGGTTCGAACAGCAGCGGGCGGCGGGGGTGCTGGATGCCGATGCCGACCAGTTCAACAGCATCCACGAGGCGATCGTGGCGCGCTGGACGCAGATCTGCACCGACGGCGAAGAGGTGCATTTCACCGCCGATCCCGACAACCCCGAGGATTACGCCACCGTCGAGACCCTGGCCTGGGCCGCGCGCGAGGCGGGCCTGGGCGCGCATTTCACCGCGCTTTCCCAGATCGGCCTGACCGAGGAGGGGCAATTCGCCGACGACCAGTCCCGCGTCATCGGCACGCTCTTCAAGCTCTACCCCTGGGAGGACATGCTGCGCGACGACTTCGCCCGGCACCTGCAAGGCTCCGGCACCCGCTTCATCGAGCCGCCCTGGAAGGCGGTGCTGTCGAACAAGGGCATCCTGCCGCTCCTATGGCAGATGTTCCCCGGCCACCCGAACCTGCTGCCCGCCTTCTTCCTGGCCGACGTCGAGGAGGCGATGGCGGGCGGCAGCCCCGCCCCCGAGCTGGCCCCGGCCTTCGAGGCCGCGCGCGAAACCCTGGCCCAGGGCCATGTGACCAAGCCGATCTTCTCGCGCGAGGGCGCGGGCGTGGTGATCCGCGAAGCGGGCCGCGAGGTGGCGCGCACCGGCGACGACAGCTATTCGCATCACCCGATGATCGTGCAGGGCCTGGCCCGGCTGCCGGATTTCGGCGGCTTCCACCCGGTGCTGGGCGCCTGGATCGTGGGCGAGACCTGCTGCGGGCTCGGCCTGCGCGAGGACCGCTCGCCCATCACCCACAACCTGTCGCGCTTCAAGCCGCATTTCATCGAGGGCTGACCATGACCGACCGCCTCCCCCGCAAACGCTCGCGCCATGTCGCGCTGGTGCTGGCCGGAACCGCGACCCTGGCGCTGGCCGCCTGCGAGGACGACCGCATGGACGCGCAAAGCTTTCCCGACCTGGAAAGCTGCATCGCCGCCAGCAAGCAGGAAACCCTGTGGTTCACCGAAGAGGACTGCCGCCAGAACTTCGCCGCCGCCCAGCAGGAATTCCTGGAAACCGCGCCGCGCTACGAATCCAAGGAGCTGTGCGAACAGGAACATGGCGTGGGCAATTGCGGCGGCGACCCGGCCCAGGAACAGCAGGCGCAGGGCTCGGGCGGCGGGTTTTCCTTCATGCCGCTGCTGGTGGGCTACATGATGGGCTCGATGCTGTCGCGCGGCGGCGGCATCTTCTCGCAGCCGATGGTGAACACGGCCGACGGGCGCTATTCCACGCCCAAGGGCGACCAGAGCTTCGCCAGCAACCGCGGCGCGGGCAAGGTGCCGGCGGCAGCCTTCCAGCGTGCGCCCTCGACCATCGGCAAGCCGCCGATGAGCGCGGCCCAGGTCAGCCAGCGCGGCGGCTTCGGCGCCTCGGCCACCGCCCGCTCGGGCGGGCGCAGCAGTTTCGGCGGCTGAAGCCTTTCTCCGTTGCCGAAATACCCTCGGGGGTGAATTGCGGCCTTGCGCCGCAAGAGGGGGCGGACAGCCCCCTGTCCTGCGCCGGCCCACCCCGCCCGCGGCAAGTTAACGCTAACACGAACCCTTGCGCAGCGGCGCGGAAAAGCGCAACCTGCCGCGAGATTTCCGCAAGAACGAGGCCCGCCATGACCCCCGAACAGCAATCCCGGAACACCCGCGCGCTTTGCGAACTCGCCCCGGTGATCCCTGTCCTGGTCGTCGGCGATGCGACCCGCGCCGAGGGGCTGGCGACGGCGCTGGTCGCCGGCGGCCTGCCGGTGCTCGAGGTGACGCTGCGCACCCCCGCCGCGCTCGATGTGATCCGCGCGATGGCCAAGGTGCCCGGCGGCCATGTCGGCGCCGGCACCGTACTGACCCCGGACGATGCGAAGCGGGCCAGGGACGCCGGCGCCAGCTTCGCCGTCTCGCCCGGCCTGACCGAGCGGCTGGCGCGGGCCTGCGAGGAGATCGGCCTGCCGCTCCTGCCCGGCGCCGTCACCGCCTCCGAGGTGATGCGGGCGATGGAACTGGGCTATTCCATGCTGAAATTCTTCCCGGCCGAGGCGGCGGGCGGGGCGAAATCGCTGAAATCCCTGGCCGGTCCGCTGCCGCAGGTCAGCTTCTGCCCGACCGGCGGCGTGACCTTGCAGAACGCCCCCGACTACCTGGCCCTGCCGAACGTGGTCTGCGTCGGCGGCAGCTGGATCGCGCCCGACGCCGATGTCGCCGCCAGCGACTGGGCGGCGATCGAGACCCGCGCCCGCGACGCGCGCACGCTGCGCTAGACCCGCCATGGCGATGACCCTGGCCGAGGCAGACCCGATGCGCCGCGCCTGGCGCAATGTCATCGTGCTGTTGCTGGCGCAGGCGCTGCTCGGGGCGCAGATGTCGATGATCTTCATCGTCGGCGGGCTGGCCGGCCAGATGCTGACCCCGAACCCCTGCATCGCCACCCTGCCGCTGTCGATGATGATCCTGGGCTCGGCGCTGTCGGCCCGGCCGCTTTCGGGCTTCATGCGCCGGCACGGGCGGCGGGCGGGGTTCCTTCTGTCCTGCGGCTCGGCGGCGCTTGGGGCGGCCATCGCCGCCTATGCCCTGGCCAGCGGCAATTTCTGGCTGTTCACCGCCAGCGCGCTCTTTACCGGGGTCTACATGGCGGCGCAGGGATTCTTCCGCTTCGCCGCCACCGATTGCGCCCCGCCCGAGTTCCAGTCGCGCGCCATCTCCTGGGTGCTGGCGGGCGGGCTGGCCGCCGCCTTCACCGGCCCGCTGCTGGTGCGCTGGACGGCGGAAGTGACCGCCATCCCCTTCCTGGCCACCTATGCCGCGATCATCGGGCTGAACCTGCTGGGCCCGGTGCTTTTCGCCTTTCTCGACATTCCGCGCCCGCCCGCCCCTGCCCAGGGCCATTCCCAGGGCCGGCCGCTGGGCGAGCTTCTGCGCGTGCCGCAGATCGCCGTGGCGATGATCTGCGGCATGGTCTCCTATGCGCTGATGAACCTGGTGATGACCTCGGCGCCGCTGGCGGTGGTGGGCTGCGGCTTTGCCACCGCGGATGCGGCCAACATCGTCTCGGGCCATGTGCTGGCGATGTTCGCGCCCTCGTTCTTCACCGGCCACCTGATCGCCCGCTTCGGCGCCACCCGCATCGTCATGGTCGGCCTGGCGATCCTGGCGGGCGCCGGGGCGGTGGCGCTGTCGGGGGTGGACCTGGCGCATTTCTACATCGCCATGATCCTGCTCGGGCTCGGCTGGAACTTCGGCTATATCGGCGCCACCGCCATGCTGACCCGCGCCTATCGCCCCGAGGAGCGCGAGCGGGTGCAGGGCCTGAACGACGCCATCGTCTTCGGCGGGGTGTTCCTGGCCTCGCTGTCCTCGGGCGGGCTGATGAATTGCATGGGCGGCTCGGCCCAGGCGGGGTGGAGCGCGGTCAACCTGGCCATGCTGCCCTTCCTGGTGCTGGCGGGCGGTGCGCTCCTGTGGCTGATGCTGCGCCCGCGCGAAGTGGCACGCTAGGGCGGCCTGACCCGCCCGCCCCACCTGCGGCGGGCGGCACCCGACCTAGGCCTTGCGCAGCGCGATCACCGCGTTCAGCCCGCCGAAGGCGAAGGCGTTGGACAGCACCGCCTCGACCCTGGCCTCGCGCGCCTCGTTCGGCACCACGTCCAGCGCGCATTCCGGGTCCGGCTCCTCATAGCCGATGGTGGGCGCGATGACGCCGTCGCGCAGCGCCATGATGCAGGCCAGCAGTTCGACCGCGCCGGTGCCGCCGATCAGGTGGCCGTGCATGGACTTGGTGGACGAGATCATCAGCCGGTCGGCGTGATGGCCGAAGGCATGGGCCACAGCGGCGCATTCCGTCTTGTCGTTCGCCGCCGTGCCGGTGCCATGGGCGTTGATATAGCCGACCTCCTCGGGGCGCATATGCGCGTCCAGCATGGCGCCGGTGATGGTGCGCTCGGCGCCGATGGCCGAGGGCATGACGATGTCCTGCGCATCGGCCGACATGGAAAAGCCCACCACCTCGGCCAGGATGTCGGCGCCGCGGGCGACCGCGTGTTCCCAATCCTCGAAGACGAAGACGCCGGCCCCCTCGCCCTGCACCATGCCGTTGCGGGTGGCCGAGAACGGGCGGCAGGCGTCCTTGGACATGACGCGCAGCCCTTCCCAGGCCTTGACGCCGCCGAAGCACAGCATCGCCTCGGACCCGCCGGTCAGCATGACGGTCGCGGCGCCCGAGCGCACCATGTTGAAGGCCAGGCCCATGGCGTGGTTGGAACTGGCGCAGGCGGTGGCCACGGTGAAGCTGGGGCCCAGCAGCCCGTATTCCATGCTCAGATGCGAACAGGCCGCGTTGTTCATCAGCCTGGGCACGACGAAGGGATGGACGCGGTTCTTCCCCTCTTCATAGACGGTGCGGTAATTCTCGTCCCAGGTGTTCATGCCGCCGGCAGCGGTGCCCAGCACCACGCCCGAGCGCAGGCCCAGCTCGCCCTCGAAGACCAGCCCGGATTGCGCCACCGCCTCGCGCGCGGCCAGCAGGGTGAACTGGGTGAACTTGTCGTAGAGGACGATCTGCTGGCGGTTGAAATAGGTCTCGGCCTCCCAGTCGCGGACCTGGCCGCCGATGCGGATCGCCAGCCGCTCGACGTCGCGGAACTCCAGCGGGCCGATGCCGCAGCGCCCCTCGCGCATGGCCTCCAGCGTCGAGGGCACGTCGCGGCCAAGCGCGTTGACCGTGCCCATGCCGGTGATGGCGACGCGGCGCATGCCGTTGGCATGCCGCCCCATGATGACGCGGCCCAGCATGGTGCGGGCGATCTTGGTCGCGTTCTTGACCTTGCCCTTGACCTTGCCGGGCTTGCGTTCGGATTTGGGCGTTTTCTCGCCCTTGGTCCTCTTGGCGTTCATGCCTTTTCAGCGACCAGCTTTTCCACGGCGGCAATGATGGCGCCGAGGGTCGAGATGTCGAAGTCGGATTTCTCGGGCTCGTTGGCGTTGAAGGGCACCGAGATGTCGAAGGCTTCCTCGATGGCAAAGATGGATTCGACCAGGCCCAGGCTGTCGATGCCGATGTCTTGCGGCGACATCTCGAGCTTCAGTTCGGACGGATCCAGCATCGCCTGTTCTGCGACGATCTGGATGATGCGATCGCGGATTTCTGTCATCTCGGCCTCCGTTCTGTCCCGGTCAGGGGCGATTACATGCGGGAATGCTATTCCACGCCGCCCTTGTCGAGCAGTTTCTTAACAGTTTCGCGAAGCTCGGCCACTTGCGCGTAAAGCCGTGGCAGGCGGCGGATGTTCTTCTGCGCCTCGACATGGGCCTCCATCTTGACCGCCGGGCTACCCAGCAGCACCCGGCCGGCGGGGGCGTTGGTGAAGATCTTGGTCGCGCCGCCGGCGATCACGTCGTCGCCGACGAAGATATTGTCCGAGACCCCGACCTGCCCGCCCAGCACCACGCGGTTGCCGATCCGGGCCGAGCCGGCGATGCCGACCAGGCCGCAAAGCAGGCAATCCTCGCCCACCAGGCAATTATGGCCGACCTGCACCAGGTTGTCGATCTTGGTGCCGCGGCCGATGCGGGTGGCGCGGATGGTGCCGCGGTCCACGGTGGAATTGGCGCCGATCTCGACATCGTCGCCGATCTCGACCCCGCCCAGCGAATGGATGCGGGTCCAGTGCTGCTGGCGGATCTCGGCCCGCTCGCCCAGGGACTGCCGGATCTCCTCGACCCCCGATTTCTCGGGGGTGACGAAGGAAAACCCGTCCGCGCCCAGCGAGACGCCGGGGTTCAGGATCACCCGGTGGCCGATGGTCACGCCATGGGCGATGCGCACGCCGGGATGGATCAGCGCGTCGCGGCCGATCACCGTATCCGCGCCGATCGAGACATGCGAGGCGATGCGCGCCCCCGCCCCGATCCGCACCCGCGCCCCGATGACCACGAAGGGGCCGATAGCGGCATCCTCGGGCAGTTCGGCCGTCGGGTCGATCACCGCGCTGGGATGGATGCCGGGGGCGATGCCGGGGCCGGGATCGAAGGCGCGGGTCAGCCCGGCCATGGCCAGCCGCGGCCGGCCGACCAGGATGGCGGCGCGCAGCCCCAGCGCCTCGGGGTCGGCCCCCTCGGCCAGCAGCGCCATGCCGCCCGGCGCCAGCTTCTCGGCATAGGCGGGCGAGGTGGCGAGCGCGATCTGGTCCTCGCGCGCCTGGCCGGCCTCGGCCGCACCGTTGACGAGCAGGCTGCCGTCGCCCCAGAGGCGGGCATCGAGTGCGCGGGCCAGTTCAGCGATGGTCAATGTCATGCGACTCCCCTTTGCTTGGGGTTCATCTATTCATCCGGGCCGGCGGAATCCAGCCCGGCCTTGGCCAGGGCGGCATGGATCAGCGCGTCGCGGCCATAGATGTCGGGAAAGCGGCGGATCTGGCCGGTCTCGTCGGGGAAGGCGGTGAAATAGACCAGATGCACCGGCACCGGCGGGTGCAGGTTCAGATAGGTCTCGCGCCCGGATTTCAGCGCCTTGGCAAAGACCGCCTCGGGGCTTTCGACCTGGCCCTTCAGCAGCTCATGCGCCAGGTCGACGGGGCGGCCGACGCGGATGCAGCCATGCGAATAGGCGCGGCTCGACTGGTTGAACAGGTGCTTGGTCGGGGTATCGTGCAGATAGATGTTCCAGGGGTTGGGGAACATGAACTTGACCTGCCCCAGCGCATTGTCGTCGCTGGGTTTCTGCCGCATGTGATAGGGAAAGGTCTTGGCGCTGTATTTGCGAAAGTCGATGCGGTCGCGCGGGATGACGTTGCCGGCCCCGTCCACCACGTCCAGATGGGAAACCGCGTGGCGGTTGGCCTGCAGCCGCGGCAGGTATTCCTTGACGGTGATCGAGCGCGGCACGTTCCAGCGCGGGTTGACCACCATGTATTTCATCGTCTCGCTGAACTCGGGCGTCTCGAATTCCTGGTTGGCCTTGCCGATGACGACGCGGGTCTCGAAGACCTCGCGGCCGTTCTCGTAGATGCGGGCGTTGAACTCGGGCAGGTTCACCCAGACGTGGCGGGCGTTCAGGTCGTGGCCGGCCATCCAGCGCATCCGCTCCAGCGCGACCAGGATCGCCTCGGCCTCGGGGCCGGTGCCGCGGTTGAGCCGCGCGACCGTGCGCGGCCCGGCCACCCCGTCGGCCGGCAGCCCCGCCGCCTGCTGATAGGCGGCGACCACCTGCGCCAGCGCGCCGTCATAGGTCAGCGGGCTGCCCATGGGCGCCGCGGCAAAGCCGACCGAGGCCAGCCGCACGCGCAAGGCCGCGACGGCGGCGTCGCTGGTCCCCTCGCGCCACAGCCCCTCGGGCACCGGCGGCGCATCGGCGGGCGCCACCAGCTNCCTGGCGCAGCGCCTCGTAGCGCGGATCCTGCGGCGGCAGGGCGGCCAGCATCGCCGCCGGATCGTCGGCGGCGGCAAAGGCGCGCAGCAGGTCGCCGGTGCGCGGGCGTTGCACCTCGCGCTTGATCCCCGGCTCGACCTTGCGCGGATCGAGGATCCCGCCCGACACGTCCCGGCTCCAGTCGGCAAAGGCGCGGGCAAAGCGGATCTCGTCCTCGACCGTATCGGCGCCGGCGCCGCCCAGCCTGCGCAGCGCGGCCTGGCGATAGCGCGCGGGCGGCAGGCCGTGCGAGGCCGCCTGCCCCAGCGCCTCGATCAGCGCGGCCCGGCGCAGGGCGCCCTCGGCACCGGCGAAGATCGGCTTCAGCCCGTTCGTGCCATAGAAATCCGCAAGGCCCGGATGGTCGGCGACCTGCTCGGCCAGCCGCATTTCCCTTTCGGAAAAGCTCAGCCGCGGCGCCGGAAGCGCGGCCACGGGCGCGGCATCCAGCGCCTGGGCCGCGGCAGCCCCCGGCATGGCCAGAACGGCCGCAACAACCATCACGCGAATCAGCCCAAAAGAGCGCACCTGACATTCCCTTCAACACCTGCGGCAAATCTTCGCATCCGGGCGGATTCCGGTCCAGCGAGGCGGGTTTTTTGTTGCATCACTGATGCAGCGTGAACACGGCCGCGCAGAAACATTGGATTTGGTTCCGAATCGCGCGGATTTCGGCGGATTCTCGCCGAGAATGGCAGAACTTCGCCGCCCCTGGAACGAAAAGCTTCCCACCGCTCGCGCGCTGGTGACATAGTCTTAACCGGTTCCGGCTAAACCGGACCGCGCCGTTTCAACGGACGGCAAGAACAACGAAAGCAGGACAGGCGATCTGACATGACGTTCGAAACTCTCTCGCGTCGGGGCATCCTTGGCGTCTTCGCGGCGACCACGGTGGCAGCAGCGCCGGTTATGGCCAATGCCTTCGGTCTGCTGCGGGGTGCCGGCGACATCCGCCGCATTCGCATGTATTCGGGGCGCACGGGCGAAAGCATCGACACGGTTTACTGGGTCGAAGGCAAGTATATCCGGGATGCCTTGAATGAAATCAACATCTTCATGCGCGACTGGCGGACGGGCCAGGCCATCGGAATCGATCCGCGCACGGTTGACATCGCCGCAGCCTCGCACAGGCTGCTGCAAACCAACGAACCCTACATGATGCTGTCGGGCTATCGCTCGCCCAAGACCAATGCGATGCTGCGCTCGCAATCCTCGGGCGTCGCGCGCAACTCGCTGCACATGGTGGGCAAGGCTGCGGACCTGCGCCTGAAGTCGCGCTCGGTCTCGCAGATGTACAAGGCCGCGGCCGCCTGCAATGCGGGCGGGGTCGGCAAATATTCGCGCTCGAACTTCGTCCATATGGACTGCGGCCCGATCCGCCACTGGGGCGCCTGACTCGCGACCGATCAACTTCCGGTGATCACGCAAAGACCCGCCCGCTTGGGCGGGTTTTCGTTTGCCTGCTAGCGCAGCCGCGGCGGGGCCGAGGGATCGCGCCGCACCGGTTCGGGCGCCGGCGGCGGGGGCGGCGGCTCCAGGATCAGCGCGCCGGCGGGCAGGTCCGGCTCGGCAAAGCCGATGTCCACGCCGCCGGGCAGTTCGGGCAGGAAGGCCAGCAACTCCGCCAGGGCCTTGGCCACCGCGGCCTGATGCGCCGGCTCGACGCCCGACAGGATCAGCGCATGGCCCTGCCGCCCGTCGCGCCATTCGGCGGCGACCAGGGCCAGGCGGCCGACCAGCCCGGCCATGTCGCCCAGCCGCTGCGCCAGGGGCTCGGCCAAGAGCGCCACCGCCTGGGGCGAGGGCGCGCCCAGGCGCCGCGCGGCCTCGTCCGGCGCCATGCTGGGCCGCGCCTCGAGCGCCCGCACCAGCCAGGCCAGCACCCCGGCATCCAGCATCAGCTGCGAGCCATGGCCCGGATTGACCAGCAGGCCCCGCCCCTCCTCGGCCAGGGCGGCGGCAAGCACGCGGCCCGGCAGGGCAAGATAGGCGACGGGACCGCCGACGAAACCGGCCAGCCGCTCCTCGCGGTCGCAGGCCAGGGCAAAGCGGCCCTCGGGCAGGTCGAACAGCCGCAATTCGGCGCGGTCGTCGGCCGGCTCGGCCAACAGCGCGACGAAAAGCTCGGTATCGGCCAGGCGCGACAGGATGCGCGACCGGGCGGGCGCATCGGCCTCGTGAAAGGGAACCTGGCAAAGCTCATCCAGCGGGGTCATCGGCTTCTCTCAACAGGGCGGCAACGGCGGCGCGCAATTCCGGCAGCAGCTCGGCCTGGAACCAGGGATTGCGCCGCAGCCAGCCGGTATTGCGCCAGGACGGATGAGGCAAGGGGAAGATGTGCGGCGCATGATCGCGCCAGCCGGCGACGGTCGCCGTCACCCCGCCGCGCGCCGCGGCCCGCAGGTGCCAGCGCTGCGCATGGCCGCCGACCAGCAGCGTCAGGTCGGGCCGCAGCTCGGCCATGACGCGCGCGCGCCAGGTCTGCGCACAGATCGGCGGCGGCGGCAGGTCAGCACCCTTGGCGTCATAGCCGGGAAAGCAGAAGGCCATCGGCACGATGGCGATGCGCGCGCGGTCATAGAACTCGGCCTCGGACACGCCCATCCAGTCGCGCAGCCGGTCGCCCGAACGGTCGGCAAAGGGCCGCCCGGCCAGATGCACGCGCATGCCCGGCGCCTGGCCGACGACCAGGATGCGCGCGCCGGGCCGGAACCAGGCGACGGGGCGCGGGCTGTGCCGGGTCGCCGTCGCGGCAAAGCGCGGCGCACAGAGACGGCAGTCGGAAATCTCGCGAAGAAGGCTGGGCATGCCTGGCAGATAGGCAGCCCGCCGACGGCAGAAAAGGGCCGGCATTCACGATATATCAAGCATTGATCGCCATGGTGGACAGCGCGACCCGCCCGGCATATGGTCCGGCCTGCCGCGGCCTGGGGTGTTTTCGGTCGGCGGCGGGAACTGTGTATGTCGTAACCATTACCATTCCGCGCCCGCGCGCGGACCAGGACGGCCAGATGATCGAATTCGACAACGTCTCCAAATCGTTCTGGACCGGCACGCAACGCAAGGTGATCCTCGACCGCGCCTCGTTTCGGATCGAGCTGGGGCGGTCGATGGGCATCCTGGCCCCCAACGGCACCGGCAAGACCACGATCATCAACATGATGTGCGGGCTGGAAAAGCCCGACGAGGGCACGATCCGCACCGAATGCCGGGTGTCCTTTCCGCTGGGCTTCATGGGCGGCATCACCTCGTCGCTCAGCGCCAACGAGAATGCGCGCTTCATCGCCCGCATCTACGGGCTGGACCCGGATTACGTCGAGGCGTTCTGCCGCTGGCTGACCGACATCGACGAATATTTCGACATGCCGGTCGGCACCTACAGCGCCGGGATGCGGTCGCGCTTCACCTTTTCGCTGATGCTGGCGCTGGAGTTCGACGTCTACCTGATCGACGAGGGCATGCCCAGCACCACCGACCCGGAATTCAACCGCAAGGCCGGGACGGTGCTTTACGAACGCCTCAGGTCGGCGACGGTGGTCGTCGTGTCGCACCAGGCGCAAACCATTGAAAAATTCTGCAATTCCGCTGCCGTCCTGCGCGACGGCAAGCTATACCAGTTTGAAACCCTCGAAGAGGCGAAGCAATATTATGACTACACCGCCTAAGGCGCGCGCCTATCGCACCCGCCGCGAGGAATCGGTGCTGGCCGTCGGCCAGGAACCCACGGAGACCGCAAAGAAGCCCAAGGTGAAGGTCGAGGTCAGGAAAGGCGCCGAGACCCCGACCCAGGACGCGGAACGGCTTTTCGCCACGGCCGACGACGGTTTCGGCGACATGCGCTTTCCCGGCGCGGCGCCGCGGCCGGCCGATCCGCCCCAGGATGCGGCAGCCCCGGACCAGCCCCCGATGGCCGAGCGTATCGCCGCGGTGCGGGCGGAAAACCTGACCGATCGCCAGCTGCGCATGGCGCGCCGCATCGCCGCCATGCACGAGATCGAAGCCGCCTCGGATCACGAGGCGGTGGTCCTGCTGCGCGACCGCGGCATCGACCCGTTCCACCGCGCCTCCGTCAGCAGGATCCTGTCGGAAGAGGGCGCGCGGGCCCAGGCGGCGGCCGAGGCGGCCGGCACCACCATGCCGGTGCCGATGCGGGGGGATCGCACGCCGCCCCGCCGGCGCGGGACCGAGATCGCGCCGCTGCCCCCCGGCACGACCAACCTGCCCTCGCGCGAGGAACTGACCGAGGACCGCCGCGCCGCCGAGATCATCCGCATCCAGCAGGACATCGCCCGCCGCCGCCGCCGCAAGCTCCTGATGCTGTTCGCGCGCCTGGCGGCCTTTGTCGGGCTGCCGACGCTGGTCGCCGGCTGGTATTACTTCTTCGTCGCGACGCCACTTTACGCCACCGTCTCGCAATTCCAGATCCAGCAGGCCGATCAGTCAAGCTCGAGCGGGCTGGGGGGCCTGTTCGGCGGCACGCAGCTGGCGACCAATACCGATTCGGTGTCGGTGCAAAGCTACCTGACCTCGCGCGATGCGATGCTGCGGCTCGACCGGGATCTGGGCTTCAAGCGCGCCTTCCAGGATCCGGCCATGGACCCGATCCTGCGCCTGGCGCCGGATACGACGAACGAACAGGCCTACAAGCTCTATCGGAACTCGGTCAAGATCGGCTACGATCCGACCGAGGGCGTCATCAACATGGAGGTGATCGCCCCCGATCCCGAGCTCAGCCAGGAATTCTCGCTGGCGCTGATCAAATATGCCGAGGGCCAGGTGGACCAGATGACCGCGCGGCTGCGCGAGGACCAGATGAAGGGCTCGGTCGAGAGCTACCAGGAGGCCGAGGAAAAGGTGCTGCTGGCGCAGCGCCGCGTCCAGGAGCTGCAGCAAAGGCTGGGCGTGCTGGACCCCGCGGCCGAGGGCGGCGTGATCATGAGCCATATCGCCGAACTCGAGCGCCAGCTGGCGGAAAAGAAGCTGGAGCTGGGCCAGTTGCTCTCCAACCAGAGCCCCAATGCCAGCCGCGTCGCCGGGGTCAAGGGCGACATCGGCCGGCTGGAGGAGATGCTGGCCGAGACCCGCAGCCAACTGACCGAGGGCAGCACCGCCCGCGGCTCGCTGGCCACCATCTCGGGCGAGATCCGCATCGCCGAATCCGACCTGCTGACCCGGCAGGAATTGCTGGCCGCCGCCGCCGCGCAGATGGAAACCGCGCGGATCGAGGCCAACAAGCAGGTGCGCTATCTCTCGCTCTCGGTCGCGCCGGTCCCGCCGGACGAGGCGACCTATCCCAAGGCTTTCCAGAACACGATCGTGGCTTTCCTGGTGTTTTCCGGCATCTACCTGATGCTTTCGCTGACCGCCTCGATCCTGCGCGAACAGGTATCCTCATGAATCATGTCCAGATCGGCAACGTCACCTTCGGCAACGACCGCCCCCTTGCGGTGATCGCGGGCCCCTGCCAGCTTGAAACCCTCGATCATGCGCTGATGATCGCCGAGACCGTGGCCGAGGCCTGCGCCAAGGCCGGCGCGGGCTTCGTCTTCAAGGCCAGCTACGACAAGGCCAACCGCACCTCGCTGACGGGCCGGCGCGGCATCGGCATCGACGAGGGGCTGCGCATGCTCGACGAGGTGCGCCGCCGCATCGGCTGCCCGGTGCTGACCGACGTGCATGACATCGAGCAGGCACGCCTGGCCGGTTCGGTGGTGGACGTGATCCAGATCCCCGCCTTCCTGTCGCGCCAGACCGACCTGCTGCTGGCGGCGGGCGAGACACCGGCGGCGGTGAACATCAAGAAGGGCCAGTTCCTTGCCCCCTGGGACATGCCCAATGTCGCCGAAAAGGTCGCCTCGACCGGCAACAAGCGCATCCTGCTGACCGAACGCGGCGTCAGCTTCGGCTACAACACGCTGGTCGCCGACATGCGCAGCCTGCCGATCATGGCGCGGACCGGCTGGCCGGTGATCATGGATGCGACCCATTCCGTGCAGCAGCCGGGCGGACAGGGCGGTTCCTCCGGCGGGCAGCGCGAATTCGCGCCGGTCATGGCGCGGGCGGCGGTGGCGCTGGGCGTGGCCGGCGTCTTCATCGAGACGCATCAGGATCCCGACAACGCCCCCTCCGACGGGCCGAACATGATCCATCTGGAACGGATGCCGGCGCTGATCGCCTCGCTGATGCGCTTCGACGCGCTGGCCAAATCCGACCCGGTGATGGGCTGATCAGCCGGCCGCAATGGCCCTGGCCGCGGCATGGGCCGAGGCCCAGGCCCATTGGAAATTATAGCCGCCGAGCCAGCCGGTGACATCCACCACCTCGCCGATGAAATAGAGGCCGGGAACGGATTTCACCTGCATGCTCCGCGAATCGAGCGCCCGCGTATCGACCCCGCCCACCGTGACCTCGGCCGTGCGCCAGCCTTCGGTGCCGACCGGGCGCAGGGCCCAGCGATTCACCCGCGCCCCCAGCCGGTCGAGCGTCGCGTTGCCCTGATCGGCCAGCCGCGCGCCGACCAGCCCTGCCTCGGCAGCGATGGCCTCGGCCAGCCGCGCGGGCAGCCAGCGCGTCAGGGCCGAGGCCACGGCCATGCGCCCGCCCTGCCCGCGGATCTCGCGCAGCGCCGCGGCGACATCCGCATCGGGGGCCAGGTCGACGGCGATCTCCTCTCCCGGCCGCCAGAAGCTCGAGATCTGCAGGATCGCCGGTCCCGACAGGCCGCGATGGGTAAAGAGCAGCCCGTCGCGAAAGCGGGTGCGCCGCCGCCCGGCGCCATGGCTGACCTCGGCGGCGACCGACAGCCCGGCCAGCGGCCGGCAAAGGTCCAGGTCCTGCTGGGCGAAGGTCAGCGGCACCAGCCCGGCCCTTGGCTCGGCCAGCGCCAGCCCGAAGCGGGCGGCGATGTCATAGCCGATCCCCGTGGCACCCATCTTGGGGATCGACTTGCCGCCCGTCGCCACGACCACGCGCCGCGCCGCCAGCGGCCCTCCTGGGGTGGCGACCACGAAGCCGTCGCCTGCCCGCTCCACCCCCGCGACGGCGGTCCCGAGCCGCAATTCGGCGCCGCGCATTCGGTGCAGCAGCATGTCGATGACCTGCCGGGCGCTGCCGTCGCAGAACAGCTGCCCCAGCGTCTTTTCATGCCAGGCGATGCCCGCCCGATCCACCAGGGCGACGAAATCCCCAGGCGTGAAGCCCGCCAGGGCCGAGGCGGCAAAACGCGGGTTGCCCGAAACGAAGCGATCAAGCCCCGTCGCCAGATTGGTGAAGTTGCAGCGCCCGCCGCCCGAGATGCGGATCTTTTCGCCCGGCGCACGGGCGTGATCCAGCACGACGATCCGCCCCGCCCGCTCGCCTGCCTGCCACAGGATCGAGCCGGCGCAGAAAAGTCCGGCGGCCCCGGCACCAAGAATGACTGTATCGACCTGTTCCATGCCGGGCGCATAGAACTCCGGCGCGGAAGCCACAAGATTTTTCCGTTTTGCCTCTTGCACCCCCCCGTCGGCTTGGCTAGATACGCCTCCACAAGTTGGGGCGTGGCCAAGTGGTAAGGCAACGGTTTTTGGTACCGTGTACCGTAGGTTCGAATCCTACCGCCCCAGCCAAATCATCCAAGTCTTTGAGGAGATGGGATTTTCCTCCCTTAAGGACAGGATCTTTCCGAACCTTTTTGACGGGATAGCCTAGATCGGCTCGTGACCTGCCTCGTGATGCCGATTGGGCAACGAGCGTGGTTATGCCCCAAGAGATGCCCCAAGTTTACGTCTAGGAGGTCAGGTGAGAGTGCCGAGACCTTGTTGCGTGCTTGATCTGTTGATGCCGCCCTATTCAGGAAGCCGCCTCTCTCCTTGATCGTCGCCCTCGGCTTCGGCGATCATCGCGGTAAGATTCGTTTCCAGGGCATCGGCCAGCGCCTTCATCGTGGCAAGGCTGGGCTGGTGCTTCCCGCTCTCAAGCAGCGACACGTAGCGCATGCTCAACCCCGCCCGGAATGCGAGTTCCTCCTGTGAGAGGCCCCGGTCCTTGCGATGCCTGCGCAGCACCCGCGCATAGACCATGAGAAAGGCGTCGGGGTTGGTATCCATCCCCGCGCACAAGCAAGACTTATCCCTCTTGCTCTATGAAGTATTCTGTGAAAAATCGGATTTCAGGAAGTATTTGATGAATCAACCCCATCGCCATAGCTGACACGGTCAGCTAGCGGTCAACTATGGTGTCAACGGCGGAGTAAAACCCGGC